>JBHLMB010000203.1:0-5544 GCA_048938565.1 Promethearchaeota archaeon
ATTGAAGTACGAGAAGGTACGAATATGATTGCTGAGGAATTGTGATTTAAACCACTTGATTCAAAAATAGCGGTCATTCCGGGAATCCATATATTTTTGATCATATCATCGTTCATATGAAACCATTTCAAATTCGATATCTTGGCATCCGTGGTCCCAGAAGTATGACAAAAGATTTCGAAGTCATCAATTATTTCGTTATTAAGATAATTAACTATCTCAACAGCAAAATTTCGAGAATTTGTTTTGATTGTATTGAGATCATTGATGTGATCGTCGTTATTTGCTATTCCCGATAACTTAAAGGCAAGTTCTTCGTATTCTTCTTTTGAATGGATTTTAAGCCATTGATTCCAATTTATTTTCTTATCTATTTTTATTTTCTTATTAAAAATATCTTGAATAGACCGATTAAAATCAAAAGAAAACATTTTCATCTATAAATCATCATTATTTCCACATATTTTTATAATTGAACGATCATAACTCTTATAAGGTTATTCGATCTAATTAGGAATTTTTTTAATATAAATTAAGGTAATTTCGAATGGCAAAAAAGTGGCAAGTGGACGAAAATAAAGCGTGGTTTAAGAAGTGGTGGCCGAAGCAAGTGCCAAAGAATATAGAATTTGAAAAAATATCCGCAGGAGACTTATTCGAACGCCAAAGAAAAAAACATGGGATTCTTAATTTAATGTGGTTTTTAGACACTTGGATGACTTTTGAAGAAACGGGAAATCACATCGATTCCTTTGCAACCGCTTTATCTGATTTAGGAGTTAAAAAAGGAGATTGCGTGGCACTAATGCTCCCAAATAGCTTTCAATATGTAATTACTTATTACGCCTGCTTGAAAATAGGGGCCGTTGCCACGGGAATAAATCCCACATACATGCCCCTTGAAGTCCTTCATCACATCGAAACCACGGATGCTACTATTCTCGTAACCTTAGATTCATTGTACGAACCTCTCATCAAACCCATTATCGAAAAAACAAAGATTAAGAAAGTTGTTTATACGAATGTGGTAGACTTGGCATCCGGAATTCCAGGACCTCTTAAGGTATTGGGTAAACTCATAAAAAAAATTCCCACAGGTAAAATAGATTTCGAACCTTCCTATAAGTTTAAAGACCTCTTAATGACGCCTCCAAACCTTCCTGATGTAAAAATTAATCCCGTTGAAGACTCCGCAACTTATATCATGACGGGCGGAACTACGGGCGTTCCAAAAGCAACGAATTTAACACACTTTAACATCGTATCCAATGCCATACAATGTCTAAATTGGTTAGGTGGAGAACAACCATATTTAGGCGTAATTGGAGTGTTGCCATTGTTTCACTCATTTGGCATGACGACGGTAATGAACGCAGCTGTAGCTTTTGGAGGATGGATGATGTTATTTCCTCAGCCCCCTAAAACAAAAGAACTTCTAAAGAAAATTCAGGAAGTCTACGCTCCCCTTGGATTGGCGTATCCTGGAGCTGAAATTCTTTTTAAAAGGCTTGCAGATTTCCCAAAAATTAAGGAATATAATATCATGGGCAAGCTAAGATTATGCATCGCTGGAGCGGGGCCGCTTCACGCTCCAGTCCAAAAAGCTTTCGTAAAAAACACGGAAGGCGCTATCGTTGAAGGATATGGTCTTTCTGAATCAAGTCCAGTTATTAGTTCTGGAAATCTTTTTGAGGAAAGCCCTCTCGGAACTATTGGAATGCCCTTTCCCGGAACCGATTGGGCCATTTTTGAGACAGAAGCAGAGGATTTAAGTGCAGGACCGATTGCTGACGGATCTAAAGATTCTAAATACGGAGAAGAACATACGGGCGAGATTTGTGTATGTGGCCCTCAAGTAATGAAAGAATATCTAAATCAACCCGAAGAAACAGCAGAAACAATTCAAGAATGGGATGGTCGCATATGGCTTCGCACGGGAGATATTGGTTTTATGAGGAAAGACGGCTTGATAACGATTAGAGATCGAAAAAAGCAATTGATTAAGGTGGCAGGGCATTCAGTATATCCAAAGGAAGTCGAGGAAATGCTAATGAAACACGAGGCAGTTTCTGAAGCAGCAGTGGCGGGTTTACCCGATCCTCGAGGTAAAGTTGGCGAGATTGTAAAAGCGTGGATAGAGATAAAAGCTGGTTATGAAGGTAAGATAACAGACGAAGAGTTGTTGAGGTGGATAAAAGAAAATCTCACGAGTTGGAAATGTCCCTACTTAATAGAATTCATACCTGAAGTCCCTAAAAATGTTATTGGAAAAATTCAAAGGAGAATGCTCCAAGAATCAGATCCCTTATGGAAATGATAATTTTTTTTCTTTTTTGTTAAATTTAGATTTAACGGTGCTCATACCTACAATTTATATACCCCTGAGAATCTATTTTCAGCAATTATTTATAAATTATAAAAAGAATCTAACTTTAATATTAGGGATTTTCTATTTTTCTATTCAATATTTACTAATTTATAATGACAAGCTTTATTTTTCCAACTAAGTGTATATATTACAAGGAAAAATCTTGAAATGAATTCCTTTCTGAATGTTATAAACAAATAAAGGAAGTGAATTTTTATGTATGAAGAAAAAAAGACCAATATCGAAATTTCTGAAGAATTAGACACGAGGGGATTATTCTGCCCAGAACCACTTTTCGAAACGAGAACCTTATTAGAAACAATAGAACCAGGGCATTGTTTTAAGGTAATTGCAGATGATCCCGCAGCTGATGAGGATCTTCATAGATGGGCCAAGCGGACCGACACTCAAATAGTTGAATTTAGAAAGGAGGGGCAAGATTTAATTTTTATCTTTAAAAAAAAAAGCACATAATGATGAAATAAATATGGCAAAAAAATTATTGTATGTTCAAACGAGTGACGCTCCAGAGCGTCAATATTCTCCTTTAGTTTTAGCACAAACTGCAAAGGCAATGGATTTAGAACCAACGGTATATTACTTAGGAACGGGGCTGAAGATATTAAAACCAGGTGAAGCTGAGAAGATTAAACTTGGCGACTTTCCCAGTGTTAAGGAGATGATCGATAAGACGACAGGTTTAGGGATCGAAATCCTAGTTTGTGAGGCATCAAAACGAATGTTGGGTTGGGATAAGGTAGAACTCATCCCAAATGTTAAAATAGTTGGAGCAGCAACTTTAAACGATTTAGTCTTGGAATCCGATGGTACAATGTGGTTCTAAAAGAAGTAATAAAAATATAATAAATGTAAGAGGCGGAAAAAATGAGCGTATACCTTGATTATCAAGCAGCAAAACCAGTCGATAAGAGAGTCCTAGAAGAAATGCTACCTTATTTTAGTAATACATTTGCAAATCCGTCATCATTACACGCTGATGGAGACATTGCCACTAAAGCCCTTGACGAGTCTAGGCGAAAAGTGGCCGAATTTCTTAATGCTCCAGAAGGTTCAAATGTTTTGTTCACTTCAAGCGCAACGGAATCAAATAATTTAGCCTTGATTGGTACTGCCTTACGAAACAAGAGGAAAGGTAAGCACATTATTATTTCAGAGATCGAACATATTTCCATACACAACATATCCAAATACCTTGAAAGGGAAGGATTTTCAGTAAGTAAGGTACCAGTAGATCAATATGGAATAATAAAGGTGGACAAGCTTGAAAAATTGATAAGCGACGATACAATCTTAATTTCAATCTCAACGGCGAGTAACGAGGTGGGTTCGCTTCAACCAATAGAAAAAGTATCTGAAATCGCCCAAAAAAATGGTATATTGTATCATGCAGACGCAGTTGCTAGTGAAGCTACTGTTCCTTTAGACCTGACGAAAACCCCTATTGACTTGCTCACTATCTCCTCTAATGACATATATGGACCTCGAGGCGTAGCAGCGCTTTACTTAAGAAAAGGAGTGAGAGTAAATCCCCTAATTATAGGGGGAGGACAGGAAAAAGGAATGCGTTCTGGCTCTGAAAACATTCCTGGAATAGTAGGATTTGCTAAAGCTGCTGAAATAATGAAATCTGAAATTACATCCGAAGCTACTAGATTAAGGACACTTCGAGATAAGCTTATTAAAGAAGTACTTGAAAAAATACCCAAATCGTTTTTAAACGGTCATCCTGAAAAGCGGCTTCCTCACAATGCCCACTTCCGATTTGATTACATCGAAGGAGAATCATTAATATTAGGCTTAAAAGATCAGAAAATCGCTTGTGCTACGGGTTCTGCGTGTAGTTCAAGAACACTCGAACCATCCCATACGCTCATTTCTATGGGGCTTTTACACGAAGAAGCTCACGGAAGTTTAGTTGTAACGCTAGGTAGATATACGGAAGAGTCGCATATTGACGAGTTGCTCGAAAATCTCCCTAAAGTAGTGAAACGCTTACGATTATTATCACCATTAACCCCTCCTGATTTATTAAAAACAATACAAGAAGGTGAGAATTAAATGCCAAAATCAACTGACTATACCGAAAAGGTTTTGGACCACTTTAGAAATCCCCGAAATGTGGGATTTATTGAAAATGCTGACGGTTATGGGAAGGTAGGAAATCCTATATGCGGAGACTTAATGGAAATTACCCTTAAGATCGGTAAGAACGAAGATCAGGAAGATATAATAGAAGATATTAAGTTTAGGACTTTTGGTTGCGGTTCTGCCGTTTCTACATCTTCAATGGTAACAGAAATGGCCAAGGGAATGAAGATTGATGATGCTTATAAGATCACGAGATCTGATGTCGCAGAAGAATTAGATGGCCTTCCACCAATAAAAATGCATTGCTCTAATCTAGCTGCTGACGCATTAAAAGCTGCAATAGATAATTATCGAAAGGGTTCAAAGCCAGAAGTCGAAGTAGTAACCTCCTGTCAATTAGAAGTACGCGTTATTTTAGGATTCGATGAATTTTTAGGAAAGGGCGCATACAAAACAGTTCCAAACTTTGAGGAATTGCAAGGAAAACGAACATTGGTATCTGATACTGGTGATGAATCTATAAATCTTGCGATAAAATTGACAGAATATACTGGAAGAGTCATACTTGTAACCTCTGCAAAAGATATTCCTGGAACTGTGGAATTACGCGAC
The DNA here is from genome assembly GCA_048938565.1 of Promethearchaeota archaeon. Taxonomy (GTDB): domain Archaea; phylum Asgardarchaeota; class Lokiarchaeia; order Sigyniarchaeales; family SOKP01; genus FT1-020. The sequence continues at coordinate 5,090 of JBHLMB010000203.1, forward strand.
AAACTCAAGAAATCTGATGTAAAAATCTTACATCAATCTGAGCTCTTAGAAGTAAAGGGCGAACTTGACGAGATCGAGAAAGTTATAATACATGATTTCGACGAGGATGAGAATTACGAATTATTCGTGGACGCAGTGGTCGTATTAGAAGAATAAATCAAAAAAAACTTTTTCTTTTATATTTATTAATATCATTGTACTTGAATGTATTTAAGAAGTTCCATTATGTTCTGTTCTTTCTGCGCAATTTCGGATTCCAAATCCTTATATCGAAGTCTGATTTTTACAATATTTTCTCTAAGTGTCTCTAGCTCATTTTCCTTGAAATCTAAGAGGCATTTACTTTCATTAAGTTTTTCTTGAAGGTATTCTATATTCTTTTTTTCCGTTGCTTTTTGTTTTTCTAGATAGAGTATTTCTAAGTTTGTTAATGAGGTTTTCAAGGATTCAATTTC
>JBHLMB010000204.1:0-5536 GCA_048938565.1 Promethearchaeota archaeon
CCAAATTTTTTTGCGTTATCCCCGAGTGACCAATAAAATCTCCTCGCTTGGTCTGGTATTTTACTGCCATTATCGTAAAAATTATAAGAATAGGGCCATTTGTACACCGTTTTATACCCATTTTCCACCAAAAGTTTTTTGTATAATTCAAATAACGCTCTTAGCTCTGGGAAATTAGTCAGTTTATATCTACTCTGATATTTCGATATAGCTTCAATATCATTAAGATCAAAGCCACTGAAATGGAAGAATTTCAACAACTTACCATTAACCAGAATTTTTTCTCCAGTACAAGAAAATTCCCGTTCATGTAAATTCCAGTGTCCGACATTGTATCCGGGATTTTTCAGGATATAAACCTTATCAAATAGACTTGGCACCAAGTCTATCCATTTTTGATCAACAAACAACCCTTCAGCAATGCTCGATATTCCAAAAAGCCATAACCTCTTTTTCCACCATGAAAGAAAATCAAGGGCTTCCGGCACATCAGAAAGACCAATAAAACCTGTGTTGAATACTCCCGCCTTTAAAAAAGTTATTTCATTCGGTTGAAAACCGTCCAAAGGCAATTGTCTTGTAATATGCGGAGTTAAAATAACTGAATACTTTTCGAGCAAGTCATCAAGTTCATCCATTTTCGCTGTTACATAAATATCTGAATCAAGATATATCAATTTTTTCATCTTATAAGTTTCAAATAAGTGTTCACAGAAATAGGGTTTTAATGCAGTTGTCGCTTCAAATGCATTATATTTAAAAAAAAGCTCTGCGAAATCAGGCACATTGTTTAGCGTAGGGGCTTCAATTAATTCTATATTTTTCTTCAGTGAGAGCTTATTAAGAAATTTTTCTATGTTATCAACCAGAAGACAAAAAAACTGTGCTCCGGGATGATGAGTTGTTAACGATTCCGCTAAAACATTTACATGCGCCAAACGGGCCTTTGATGATACCGTACAAAAACATAAATCATCCATCACAGAGACCTCTTATCTCTACTATTTATCTTGAGGGAGAATGAATTGAATTAACCACCTCTTCAAAGACCTTAATATGCTCTCTGGCCGATTTTTCCCAACTTAAGAGTTTGGCTCTTTGAAGTCCTTTTTCTATCATGCTCTTTCTTAACGCCTCATCGGTAAGCACCTTATAAATCCCTTCGGCAATACTCTCTATATTGTTAGGGTCAACATAATATGCTGCATCTCCGCAGACTTCAGGCAAACTTGCAACGTTGGAAATTACAACTGGGCATCCACAAGCCATAGCCTCAAGCGGCGGCAAGCCAAAACCTTCATAAAACGAAGGAAAAACAAACAATAACGCGTTTCTGTATAATTCTATCAAATTCTCGTCATTGGGATGCCCAACAAATTCTAGCTTGTTTCGTACATTTTTTGTAATGATAAAATTTAATTGCTTTTCATCCCCCGTCAGTTTTAATATGATGTCATGATCAAACTTTCTTATTATAATTTCAAAGGCTTTAATCAAGCCCTCTACATTTTTCTCTGGAGACAACCTTCCCACATATAAAATATATCTCATTTTTTTTTGCTGTGGCGTTTTGTTAAGAAACAAAATATTTACTCCATATGGAATAACGGTTATTTTTTGTTCTGGGATTTTATAAAATTTCATAATGAGATGTTTCGTATGATGGGAGCCTGTCAAAATCCTTGCAGAATTTCTCATGATCAACGGAAGTAAGTATTTGAAGTAAAAATACTGTTTTTTATAACGTCCCTGAGTAATGAGCGGTATAAGATCATGAACAGTGATGATCTGCTTTTTATGGAATAGGCATCCTTCCAGCTGAGAGGTATTAAAAATTAATTTTGTTTTATTTTGAATACATAATTTGTTTGTCCACAATAGCCTTATCAAATGACCTCTGAAACCAAAATCAGATGACAAATTTCCATCTACGATCGTTATTTTATTTTTATTTACTGTCTGTACAAAATGAACCAGTGCCCTTTTATCGATAAACAATCGAAAAGGATAATCCCAATGCTCTAAAAAATAATGCGAGAGAGAAAGAGAATATCTTCCTATGCCCGTGAGTCTTCGTCCGATATTAGTTGCGTTGATAATCACTTTAGGGATGGCCCGTTATTCTTCGGTTCCTAGTTTAATACACAAGATTACAAACTGAAATGCATATTCAGCACCCGCGCGTTCCCCTAATTTTCTCAGTAATTCTATCATATCTGGATTATTATCCGTTAAATCGCGAACATACAAATCTATATCGGGGATACCCCAATAAGGCATCAAAAATATACCACGTGTATCCTTTATGGCAAAACCTTCCTTTGTCAACATTTCTTCAGCTTCTCTGAAAGTATATTCTTTAATATGGTCGAAACAACATTTAAAATCGGCATGACCAAGCATTCTATTCACTCTCAAGTGGAGGCTATCTCGGTTTGGTGACGTGACTAAAAATAGACCATTGGGTTTTAAAACCCTGAAAGCTTCTTTGATGGCCCTGTGGGGTTCCGGGAGATGTTCTATGACTTCCCGCGCAAGTACGATATCAAATTTCTCATCATCGAATTTTAAATCCATGGCGTCCATCTGCACAAAACTAAAATTTGGTTTATCGCAAAATAGTCGATTTGCCTCTGCCATGCCTATTTCAGATAGGTCTGTTCCAACAAATTCTCTACATTCGGATATAAATGGTGCAGAACCACCGATTCCACAACCAATCTCTAATATTTTTTTATCATTTGTTGGAGAAATTAATTCGATCGTTATTTTATTAAGTTCTTCTACTCTGGCTTTATCCCATAAATAAACGAGATTGTAGGCTTCTTTTTTTGAAAATCTCTCATCCATCAGCTTCTTAATTTCAGATACGGTTAAGGTTGAGTAATCTAAGTTTTGTGTAGATAGAAGAATTTTTTTTATTTTTCTTTTAATTTTTCTTTCGATATTTGAGCCTAGGGGTATTATGAAAAGTATTATTCGTTTCTTTATATCATCTATATTGAATAGCATTTTTAATCTCTGTAATTTCATTTTTTTTCAAAAAGATTGATTGTGGGGGGTCTCAAAACCTCCCTCCGGTCCTTTTGTATGGGCTGAAAAAACAATAAATACTCCTTTGGCAAATACCAGCTTAAATTTTTAATGAGCATTGTCAATTGTATCAACATCCGTTTATTAATTGCAGCCCATTGGCAATTTTGGCCAATCAGAGATGATGCCGAATAGGGTAAAATTGCCCTGCAAATTTTACCCATAATTGAGCGGGAACCATTAATCTTTCTTCGTTAAGAACGATGCCTTCCTCAAACCTTAAGGTGTCCAGCAAGTATTTGCCATGCTTCGAAAATACCATCAGATTGGTTCTACTGTACTTATGTCCGATCTTTTCTCTTTCAGTACTCTAAGCTCTAGTAACTTTGCACTCCGGTTTCTTCTTGTACTACAGCATTCATACTGAGCCTGTTCACTGTTTATTAGTCTGATCCTTTCTTCATCTTTCAATAAATAACTCGCTGTAAGGAATCTCTAACAATCTCTCGGGACTGATATTCTCAAGTTTAGATTGTAAATTGATCAGCTTTATTTTGAAGCCTTGTTTTATGATTTCATTTAAGAATTCTCCTGGATCAAGACCTTGTTCTATATAACATGGGGGAGTAAACTCACAGACTATTTTTATGTCTCTATTGCTCGTCAGAACCTTTTTCATCCCTTTGAAGATGAAAGGCTCTGACCCCTCGGCATCGATTTTCACGATATCAATCTTCCCATCATGATGTTCAAAATATTCATCTAAGGAAATCGTTTCTACTTTGATCGTTTCTCTTTCTTCTCTTATCTCTTTTAAAAGCTTCTCAGAAAACGGTACGATACTCCCACCTGCTTGGTGGTACTGGGGGCAATGAAATTGTAAAATTCCTGATTTATCTATTACGGCTTTATTGACCAAAGTCACCCTGTCACGAAAACCATTAACTTCAATATTACGGTATAGAATGTCAAAAACCTCTGGATTTGCCTCAAATGCATGCACCTTTCCATGTACACCGACGCGAGAAGCTGCGAGGATGGTATAATACCCTATGTTTGCCCCCACTTCAACCACGGTCATTCTTTCTTGCAATATTTTCAAAAAGAATTTTGTTACCCACAGTTCCCAATACCCGTCAAGCAATAAATGGGGGGTCAACGAGACGTCACGTGAGTTGAGGAACATCTTGTGACCCCACATTGTCCTCGTTAAAGCCCTATTGTTTCCCAGATAAGCCATATTTCTATTAACTGTCTTGCCTAGCAGGTTGTTGATTATTGGAAGGAGTTGTACCTGAACGATGGTTCTACCAACCCTTGTGCTGAGTCGTCTCAGGCTGCCAAGAAGGCGGTTAAGAATGCTAGATAGTGCGATCGTTTTACTCTTGCTAATCTGCATTTTTTAAAAAGAAATGATATGTTGTGAGACCAATATTACTTTTTTTCGCTCTTTAGGGTTTGATAAAACTACAAACACCTCATTAGCAATTAATTGGTTCATTTTATTTATAATACGTTTCAGGAAATTATAGTCAATTGTATTCATTTTCCCTTATGTATAACAAACCATGTAGAATAAATGTCCTCTGAACATGGAGCATACAAAATAATAATGCTATCAAAAAATAAATTTTTAAATTCATCACGAGTTATTGATTTCGATTCTATTCCAATATGCTTTTATATAAATTCCTTCGTCTTTATTAAAAAGTTATTGTGAAAAGAAATAACATCCACTTCCCTCATCAATAAATTCTATTACTCCTTTGTCTGTCTTATTATAATCTAAACGACTTTTTTATAAGCTTTATATAATTTTTTAATATAATTCTGCATGCTAAATATTTTTGCACGTTCCTTCCCTGCCTCTGCAAGCTCGGTTCTCATTTTTTTATCAGTGAGCAATGTCTCTATTGCTTCAGTTATGTCTTTCGTATTATAAGGGTCAACATATAAAGCGGCATCTCCGCAGACTTCTGGTAGAGATGCAACATTGGAAGTTATAACAGGACAACCAAAAGCCATGGCTTCAAGAGGCGGCAGTCCGAATCCTTCATAAAGAGATGGGAAAACAAAGCAAAATGCCCCGCCATATAAGTATCTCAAATCATCGGCCGGAACGTGTCCAAGAAGGAGAACATTTTTTAAATTTCTCGCAAGCTCCTTTTCGTATAACCAGGCTTTGTTACCTGCGATGACAAGCGGCATAGAGGTGTTGAGACTAGAATAAGCGTCAATTAATCTACCGACATTCTTCCTAGGCTCTATAGCCCCGACAAAGAGCATATACTGCCTTGGTCGGAGGCTGTATTTTTTAAGAAATAAATGCATTGTTTCTTTGCTTGCAAGAGGCTTGAGCATTAAAGGTGGATACGTCACTACGATTTTATCTGGCATTATATCAAAAATCTCCAGGAGGTCTTTTTTCGAATGTTCTGATAGCGTTATAATTATAGCAGATTCTTTAATCGAATTTTTAATACTCTTATAATATACTGCTTTA
>JBHLMB010000205.1:0-5530 GCA_048938565.1 Promethearchaeota archaeon
AAGAAATTTTTTATATTTCTCAGTATACTATGAAAACGGTTGTATATAAATTTTCATCTTATACAATATTAATATGCTTCAATAGTATTTAAAAGTTAATGAATCCAAACGGCGTTAGCTACACATTATCATTGAAAAACGCGAAAAACATGCTGAAAACGCGAAAATTGTGGTGCAAAATGAGAAGTTCAAAAAGTTACTTTTTGTCAAAAAAGTCAAGAAATATCCACGATACACATATATTTTTTCAAATTCTTCAATTAGATTTGCGTATATTGAAGAAGCGATTAAAAGGGGATTAGATGTTGATAGTTTTGCGCATAGATTTATAGATTGAATTCGAAATATTAGTGGTGGTGGAAAAGAATTACATCAAGCGAGCTAATAGATAATCTCAACTTCATTTCCTAATAAGCGCTCTAATACGGATTTGCTATTTAAACGCCTTTTCTCTGAGAATCTATTTTCCTCGAGGTTTAGTAATCTTAGAGAAGTCAAGTTTCTAAAAGATCTTGAAAAATTTTTTATTTTATTTCCATGTAAATCTAGCGTGTGGAGCGAAGGGAAATTGTTCAATGATTTTTTGAGCCTCTTCAATTTATTTTGGTGTAGATTTAAGACCTTAAGTTCAGAAAGATTGATAAATAGTTTATTGATCTTGGAAAGCGATCTAATTCTATTTTTTCCTAAATCAAGAACTTGGAGCGATCTAAGGGCTCCCACCGATTTTGGAACATGCATTAACTGGTTAGACTCTAAATTAAAGAAGCCAAGCGAGGAAAGCTTTGAAAAAGAACCTGAAAGCGAACGCAATTGGTTATCTTGCAACAGTAAGACTTTAAGCGAAGTAAGGTTGCCAAACGATTCTGGAAGGGATTTCAAGTCGTTGTTGCCTAGATCGAGCGTTTGAAGTGATGTGAGATTGCCAAACGATTCCGGAAGGGATTTCAAGTCGTTGTTGCCTAGATCGAGCGTTTGAAGTGACGTGAGATTGCCAAACGATTCCGGAAGGTACATCAAGTCGTTATGCGAGATATTTAGTGTTTGGAGCGTTGTAAGGTCACCAATAAAATCAGGAAGCGAATCAAGCGAATTGTGACTTAATTGGAGCGTTTGCAGCGATGTAAGCTTTTTCAATCCCTTAATTTCACGCAAATCGCCTAAATTTTTCATTTTTAGGTCTAGACTCGAAATTAGTGAATTATTATCAAGATTAAAAGGTATTTTACCTATTTTTCTTGCGTTGATATCCATTGTTTTGAACTGGATGAGAATGCGTGCCAGTTCCTTGGACCTAATATTATTAATTCCTCGATCCTCTTTAATTCTACTAATGGAGTCCTGAAAAATATCACAATAATAATTCGCGAACTTATCAAGTGCCTTATTCTTCACTATTCTATTCAACTCTTCAATAAGTAAGTCTTTTACCTCTTGTTCATCGTTATGAGCAAGTAAATCGATAATGTTAACAGTACTATCATAGTCTAAATCTCGTGCAATCATCCATTTGAACGGTTTTATTGCTTCTCGAGGGAAATTATCGTGTAAAACTCTTGCAGCGCTAATTTTCAGATCTGAATCACCGTCTGAAAGCATGATATTTTCTAAAAATGTAAACACTTCGCTATATTCTTGGAAATCAAATTTTTCTAGAAATGTGATACCTTCTTTTCTTATCTCTTGAGAATCTGAATTTTCTATTATGGATATTAACATTTTGATGGTAGTGTTTTTATCAATTTCATTGTGTTTATACTTTTGATATATATATTTAGGTAAAATTCTCATTATCGTTCACTTGAGGTCGTGCTTGTTGCTAAAATGGTATCCTTTTTGCTTTTATTATTGTAACATAGAAATTGAATATGCTCATTAGCGAGGAATTTCTAGAGCAATTTATTAAAAAATGCAAAAATTTTTAATAAATAACGAAATTCTACGAAATTTTACTCCCGATCATGAGCTTTCTATTTTCCTTTCGCCAAAAAATTATCCATAATGTATAAGATTTAAATTTAGTAGATAATTATTTTATTAAACAATTATTTAAATAAAATTAGGATTAAATTTTATTTAAGTACAATATATTTTAAGAAAAACTAATTATTTTTTAAGTGTAATCTTTTATGGCAGATGAAGAAGTAATACGCACGACGCAAAGCTTGTGTCCAGAATGCTTGAATCAAATTCCTGCGGAGTTCTATGTAGATCCGGAGACAAACTGGGTTATGATGCGAAAACACTGCAAGGATCACGGTGATTTCAAGGACAAGATTTCCATTAACGCTGACGAGTACAAGTGGCAAAAAGGATTTACGGACGATATAGGCTCCACGACAAATATTACCACTCAACCATTTGTTACCTCTTCGGGAATAAAACATACGGAACATGGATGTCCTTACGATTGTGGTATTTGCGAAAAACACAAGAGCGCTCCGTGTATTTGCTTGATTGATGTGACGAATAGGTGCAACTTGACTTGCCCTATCTGTTTTGCCAACGCTAGTGCCAAGGGTTATGTCGTACAACCTACATTTGAACAGATTGTTCAAATTATGGAACACTTTCGATCGATGAAACCAACACCGGCAGTAATGCTCCAGTTTGCGGGTGGTGAACCAACAATGCGAGATGACCTCCCCCAAATCATTCGAAAAGGCAAGGAATTAGGTTTTATAGAAACAATGCTCTCAACGAACGGCGTGAGAATGGGTAAAAGCGTGGACTATTGCAGGGAGCTCAAAGAAGCGGGCTTGGACGCCGTTTACCTCCAATTTGACGCCACGGACGCCCCAGAAGTGTGGAAAAAAGTACGTGGAGTGAATTTATGGCCTTTAAAGAAGAGAGTTATTGAAAACTGTCGAAAAGTCGGACTACATGGCATTATTTTGGTTCCAACGGTTGCTAGAGGCGTGAACGATAATCAAATAGGCCCTATCTTGGATTTTGCACGGGAAAACACGGATGTGATTGTTGCCGTCGTGTTCCAACCGATAAGTCTTTGCGGTCGTATTAACTACGAAGAATTAATGGACCTGAGATACACGACCTCTGATTTGAAAGTTGCAATTAACGAGCACACTAATAACGCAGTCACGCATTTTTATCCAATCGCAACAACGGCCAAATTTACGCAATTACTTGCGTGGTTCGACGATGTTCCTGCGTGGTCAATGTTAAGCCATCACGATTGTGGTTTCGCAACCATATGCGTAGTCGATGAGAACGATCAATGGGTACCCATTGAAAATTATTTCGACGCCGATGGCTTGATCAAGTGGGCAAACAAGGTATACGATATGGTTATTAACAAGGAAAGCCCAAAACCAACCAAGATGCTCAACTTAGACTTATCGAAGTATGGAAATGTGTTAGGAACTATTGGTAGGTTTATTGACGATATGACTAATTTGGGGTATCGACAAATGATGAAAGCTTATTTTTTTGCCGGATTGATGAGATATATCAGGAATCCTGCAAAAATTATTACGAGTAAGACATTCCAATCGTTTGCAAAATTAGTATTTGCTCCAAATTTAGAAACCGCTGGAAATTTCTTGCAGACCAAAAACATTCTTGTTGCTGCAATGCACTTCCAAGATGCGTATAATTTCGACTTGGAAAGGATCAAAAGCTGTCTTGTTCATTACGGTGTAATTGATCCGGACAATCCAAGCAAGGTTCTCGAGATTCCCTTCTGTGCAATGAATACCGTTCACCGCGAGAGAATTGAACGAAAATTAGCGTTAGCCGGCATTGAGGCTAAAAAGCCAGAAGTGATTCAAAACGAAATCGAAACGCTTTTGAATAATCTGGAATAAATTTTTTCTTTTTTCTTTTCCTTTTTTTACTTGTATAGTTTTTATTTAGATATTCTAAATTATTACCTTAAAAATCCAGTATTTTAAGCGATTAGTCGTTTAAAAAAACATACTTATGGGCAATCTTTCTCTTATCCCTTCCAGCAAGAATATGGACATGTTTTATCCGTTTGAGTGATTCCTTGCTGAAATTTTCGAGCGGGATATAAATCAATTTTCGATTTTTAATCCCTGCCATAGTGAAAAAATACTTTCTTGGGGGTTCAGGAGCAATATAGATCACATGTCGCTCTTTTGAAAGCTGTATTCCTGCTTTTAATAAGTATTCGGACTTGTTGTGTACATCATTATAGCGCAAATCAAAGAACGGATCAAAGACCCCTGGATGTGGTCGAGGTGGAAAAACAGTTAGTAAGCCTCCTATCTCCACATGTGATATTCCTGGCCCAATAATATAATCTCCGGGATTTGTCGTGTACAATGCCATATCGCTTTCTTTATCGTGTTCTGCCCACCAGTCGAATTTATTTGGATATTTCTCAATTTCACCGTCGTCTTTATCAAATATAACGATTAATGTGTCAATACTACCTTGAAGTTGTTGTTCTCTTCTAACATAAATTTTTTTTTCGATCGCCCAATTCCTAAGTGTTTCTTTGATGGCAATACCATCCATAAAGCTTGATTTGAATTCTTCGATATTAACATGTTGTTTTTTCAAGTTTTTCTTGGTTTTTTTATGGATGAATGCGAAACACTCTTCTATTAAAAGATCCTCAGGGGGATAAGAGACTATGGACCACTTTCCTTCCTCCCATAATTGTTTCCATTGTCCGGGATATTCTTCCTTAGGCCTTTTTCTTAAGGGGATTTCGTTGTTATTAACCTTTGAGTAGGGATATCGCGTTCTTAATCTTATATATTTCCCATTAGGATCATAACCCCCTCCTACGCTTAGTTTCATTGTCTCATAATTACCTGAATCGTCGTCGTATGGGTATTTCGTGGCTTTTTCAAATACTTTCCAGCCGAAATCATCGTCAACGATGCTTTTAGAAGCCATTAATAAGTTAAACAAGGTTGGAATTAGTTTTTGCTCCGTAAGGGCTAAATTCCTTGAATATTGAAATAAAGTCTTGAGTCTATGGAGGTCCATGTATTCCTTAAACTCTTCCTCGTATTTTCTTTTTGCATTTAGTAATATGTTTTTTATGTTTTCAGTCCTACTATATCCTTTTAGTAATCTCGTGAGTTGTTCTGAAGATTCTAACTCGTTTAAAATATTGCTAAAATGGATGTTTCTGAATTTAATCCATTTGTATGTGTTATATGGAAGTTCTTTAAGGAGGAACCTGGCGTCAGAACCCCTGACATTATAAATCTGAACATATTTATGAGGTATAATGTCGATCTCGGTATCCTCAACTTTTTCTGGATTTTCTAAGAAATATTTAATGCTCCTCCAATGACCCATCCCCACAATGAACAATATCCTATGATATAAAGGCATCATTTTTAACAGATGTCTTGCCATATATTGTTCTCGAAGCACATCCTTTTCTAACCAATCTAAATCATGTTTTTCTTCATTCTGATCGAATAAATATTCGTTTAGAGTAATATTTTCTCTAATTATTTCTTTTCGGTCCTTATTTTTTTTTTCAAGAGCTTCAGAAACCTTTTCATAAAAAGAGTGTAAACCA
>JBHLMB010000206.1:0-5530 GCA_048938565.1 Promethearchaeota archaeon
AAATTATTATTCATATCAAATTTACATCTTGGGTGGCAGATAGTAATTTATAGTTCATTATTTGCGGGGCTTTTCTTTCTTTTAGTTCTATTTTATGGATTATTCAAAAGAGGAAGAAACTGGATTATAGTCAAGTCATTCAAACCAAAAATTACTACTGATCCATTAGCCAAGAGCAGAATCGAAATTAAAATCGTTGTTTACCTCCTTTTATGTCTGTTAGTAGTAGTTATCTTCGGAATACTATACGCCGTGATTTCTGAAATATTGACAACATTTGCCGGCTCAAATTCGATCATAGCTGGTCTCACTACAGGACAATTAATTTTAGCCGCTGGAATTGTTCTTATCATTTTTGATGGGCTTTGTATTTTTGTAATATTTTTTGTAAAAAACGGCTATTATTTAATCCTGAAGCTCATTGGAGGATTAGAAAAGGAATAACACTTCTTTTTTTATTCTTTTTATTTGATTTAGAAAATTCATACACTTCTCTTATTTATTACGATCATTATTCATTGTCTTATTAAACTTAAGTTAAAGAGCCTTTGGTATATCTTTGATAGATGAAAAAATTGGAATTGTATTTAACTATAATCAACTACCTGATGTGTCAAAATTTCCTTTTATTATCAGTCTGAAAAAAGAACGAGGAATTGTGAGAAAGGGTCAATTTGTTTGTACTAAATCAGAAGAAGGATTCTTAATAGGAATGATCGAAAGAATCTTGATTTTAAACGAATACTTTTCTGACGCCTTGACAATTAAAGCCTACAACGATAATAACAATCCAAACATTTTAAAGGATCTTTTCCCAAGCGAGGATTTTGAGTTTTCCATTGCCATTGTTAAAAATCTAGGCATAGTTACTTTTAAAAACCAAGAAGACACCTGTATTGAAAAAATTAATAGGATGACATACCCTGCAAGGCCAGGAGCAGAGGTCTTTATGGTCAAGAGAGAAATAATTAGCGCATTTTTGGGATTTGATCCAAACATGGGCTTAGATATTGGAACACTTAAAGTATCAGAGACTAAGGCATTGATCGATATGAACCGGTTGTTAGGAAAACATTTGGGAATCCTAGCTATTTCTGGAGCAGGAAAGAGCTACCTGACTTCCGTACTACTTGAAGAATTGTTATCATATGACAAAAGCGGAGGAATACCAGCAATTTTCTTAATCGATGTTCATGGAGAATATACTTATTTAAAAGATATACCCGAATTAAAAAATAAGGTTAGTGTTCAAGATGCAAGTTATTTTCAGATTGCTGTACCAAAAATGAGTGCCTCTTCTTTCAGAAAATATCAAAGCGAAATATCCAATGTCCAACTCAGGGATCTTTCAAAATACATAAATAAGTTGAAAAAAGCAAAAAAAAGTTACACCATCTCAGACATTATCAAATGCTTGGAAGTAGAACAAGAAGGAAGTAAAACTTCGAGACAGGCACTAATAGGATGGTTAGACGCATTAAACAACTTGCGTTTGTTTGGTCCTTCAGAAAATCCAACGCTTAAAAACATAATAAAACCACAAAAATTAGTAATAATAGATCTCCAGAAAGAAATCAATATTCGAAAAAAACAGATCATCGTAGATTATTTATGTTCGCGCCTGTTTTACATGAGAAGAATGGACGATGTTCCTCCTTTTCTTTTGATAATAGAGGAAGCACATCAATTCTCTCCTGAGGCAGCTCATTCTAAAGCCATATCAAAATCCATTATTGAAACTATTGCACGAGAAGGTAGGAAATTTATGGCGTGCTTATGCTTGATAAGTCAAAGACCAAAAAAATTAAGCACCACAGCATTATCTCAATTAAATTCAAAGATGATTCTCAATATAAAAAACCCTTACGATTTAAAACACCTTATGGAGAGTTCAGAAGCAATCACTAAGGATTACACGGATATGATTTCAAGCTTAGGGGTAGGGGAAATGCTCCTCATGGGGAATGCTATTAATTATCCTGTTTTCATAAATATCAGACAAAGAGCATTCAAGGCCAAAAATAGTGATATTAACTTATCAAGAGTGTGTTTAAATTGGCAAGAGAATAAATTAATCTAATTCCTGCGTGAGTTCCTCTCTTATTTCAATGTTTTTTTTGTTAAAGACAACCATCTTCTTATTCTTACTAACACGAAATACATTAATGATGTTCCTACTTTCGAGTTTCAAGAAAATTTCTTCAAGTAAATAAGAGTTGACATAAGGAAAATCCTTTTTTAAAAGTTCTTCTAATCTTTTATCCAATATTTCTCCTTTATTTCTAATTAAAATATCTATAATTGTGTTCACTATAGGTTTTTGATTCCAACGTTGTGATTCGATGATTTATCACCTTTTAATTTAGTGCATATTTTTAAAAAAAAAGAAATAGCTAGATCTAAAAATTTGTCAATCGTTATAAATTTGTGGTTTCTTAAACGAATAACCTGTCTTCTTTTTCTTCTCCTTCAATTCTCCTCCTTTTCAACTTCTGGGCAAATGATTCATACCATTTTATCACTTCAGGAGTAATTGTAGGGTTTAATGCTTCCCTTGCTTCTTTAAAATGTTCAATTGATATCTTTCTTGCTCGAATATTCTCCCTAAGCGCTATCATTGCTGCTTCTCGACACCATGTTTCGATATCAGCTCCTGAAAAACCATCTCCAACTAGTTTGATCAAATCCTCAACTTTGAGACCTGCTGTAAGGGGCATGGCTTCAGTAAATATTTTTAGAATTTCAATCCTACTTTCAATATCAGGTGCAGGAACTAATAAAATCCTATCAATTCTCCCTGGTCTAATTAAAGCTGGATCTAAAATATCAGGACGATTTGTAGCAGCAATAACTACTATATCCCGCTTGCTTTCCAATCCATCCAATTCCGTGAGAAGTTGGGAGAGTACCTTTTCAGTCACTCCAGAATCGTTGGTAACACGTCCCCTGCTAGGAGCTATTGAATCAAACTCATCAAAAAAAATAATACAAGGTGATGCCATTTTTGCTTTTCTGAATACTTCTCTTATGGCTTTTTCACTTTCCCCGACCCATTTTGATAGCAATTCAGGACCTTTTATAGAGATGAAATTGGCTTTCGTTTCTGTGGCTACTGCCCTTGCTAATAGGGTTTTTCCACATCCCGGTGGACCGTAGAGGAGAATTCCCTTTGGGGGCGAGATACCCATTCGTTTGAATATTTTCGGATGCGATAGTGGCCAATCAACAGCTTCAATTATTTTTTGCTTTAAAATCTCTAATCCACCAATCCTTTTCCACGGAACATTAGGAACTTCAACAAAAACTTCACGAATACCAGAAGGAAGGACCTCTTTTAGAGCTTCTTCAAAATCATTTTTTAAAACCTCCATCTGCAATAGTAAATCCTCTTCGATAACTTCCGACCCCAAGTCTATTTGTGGTAGGTACCTCCTTAACGCAGACATTGCAGCTTCCCTGCATACTGCAGAAATATCAGCACCTACAAATCCATGAGTAATTCGAGCAAATTCGTTTAATGATATTTTTTTATCAAGAGGCATATTCCTTGTATGTATTTGGAAGACCTCTTTTCTTCCCTTTTCATTAGGAACCTTTATTTCTATTTCTCGATCAAACCTTCCTGGACGACGTAAAGCCTCATCCAAACTATTTGGCCTATTTGTCGCCCCAATTACGATAACTCTCCCCCTGCTATGTAGGCCGTCCATTAATGCAAGTAGTTGTGCTACTACCCTCCTTTCAACCTCTCCCGTTACATTTTCTCTTTTAGGGGCAATCGCGTCTATTTCATCTATGAAAATAATTGAAGGGCTTTTTTCTTCGGCTTCAACGAATATTTTGCGCAACTTTTTTTCAGATTCACCATAAAACTTGCTCATTATTTCTGGACCATTTATAGAAATAAAATGTGCCTCGCTTTCATTGGCTACTGCTCGAGCTAATAAAGTTTTACCGCAACCAGGAGGGCCTCGTAATAGAACTCCTTTCGGAGGATCAATTCCTAGGCGTTTAAAGAGGGAAGGGTGTCTTAAGGGGAGTTCTACCATCTCTCGCACGCGTTGGATTTCTCGATCTAATCCTCCTACATCCTCGTATGTGACGTATTCTCCTTTCGTTTCTTCCTCAGGAGTAATGCTTTCGCTGATATGAATCACGGTTTCTTGTTTTATCACGCAAATACCTTTTGGTCTTAAGCTTTTTACCTTGAAGAGTATTTCTCTACTAATTCCAATTGAGATGTGTATGGTATCATCTATTGTAACAGGATAATTAATCAGCTTTCTCCTGACAAAAGTTTCGAATCGGGGATTTGTCTTAATTTTTACTGTTGCAGGAGCCAACACGACATTTTGTGCTGTTAGGGCGTTTACCTTTCGTATTTCTATTGTATCGTCAATGCTTGTTCCCGTGTTTTTTCTCAATCTGGAATCAAAACGAACGATTCCTAATCCTTGGTCTTGAGGATAACTAGGCCAGGCAATTCCAGCACTTTCTTTTTTCCCCTTGATTGAAATAACGTCACCAAGTTGGATTTTTAATTCTTCCATTATTTTTGAATCTATTCTTACGATGTTCCTTCCTATATCTCTTTCTTTTGCTTTTTGAACTCGTAATGAAATAGATGGACCGCTATTGTTGGTTTCATTATCGTTATCGTTATTGGATGGCATTTTTATTCACACTCAATGTTGTATTGTTTATAATTATCATATATTTTCATCATGTAAATATTTTTCTTTTTAGTATTTTTTCATTTATTTGGAGGTTTTAAAAAAATTATCCAATGAAACTTGGACGCTAGAAGAATCTAATTTTTTAAGTCGGTCTAATGCATTATGAACTCTTTGTTTTGAAAAATTATGGACTTCTATGAGAAGTTCTTCGACTTTTTCATATCTTATCTTCTTCCATTTCGGTTTTAAATAATCTTTTGATACATCAGGTTCAAGAAAGATGGTTTTTATCTGTTCAAGTTGTTCGATTTCAATATCTATTTCTTTTTTTCCTACGGAAACCTTATTTTTTATTATATTTTCTATAGAACCATGTTTTTTAATCAAATCTAACGCTGTGTGTTGTCCTATACCTTTTATTCCAGGAAAGAAATCCATACCAATCAAAATAGACATTTCTACAAGTTGTTCACGGGTTATGTCTAGTGTTTCTAGAAGTTTGGAGAGAGTAATGTATTCAATATCTAGAGTGATTTTAGTATCCTTTACTTTTTTACTTCGGTTTACTGCAAAGTTTCTTACGAGTCTTTTTCCTCCAAATAAAAGGGTGTCGTAATCCTGAGATGCAATTGCCCAAGCGTCATTATTTTCGACCAAATAGGCAGATTGTGCTTCTCCTTCGGATGGTGCTTCGATAACTGGAATCCCCAAATATTGTATTAATTTTTTACATTCTTCTAGCATTTCAGATGTTAATTTTGATGTTTGTTGAGCGAATTTTCTTGCTTCTTTATAGTTTTCAGCCTCTTGAGCGACAAGCATCTTTTTTTTTGCTTCTTCCTTTATTTCACGGC
>JBHLMB010000207.1:0-5524 GCA_048938565.1 Promethearchaeota archaeon
TAAATAAATAACGTGGAAATTTAAGTTTATGTTTTGAATTAAATCTAATGATTATTATATCATAATAATTTAAAAAACTAATGAATTTTGATATAACTACAAAAAGAATAAAGAATTAAAAAGAAGAAACTTTCACTATATAATTTAATTCATCCTAATTGGCTTTTAATCTGATCTTTAAGGATATCCGATTTGCTCTTGGGTTTTCCCGTAGATTTGTGCTTTAAAAATTCAATGGCCAAGATTTTTCCATTCTCCGAAAGCACTCGAGGTGAATAATCTTCGGCAAAAAACACGCCTTCAGGAATGGTTCCTACTTTTTCCATAACTTTTTCTACTTGTTTTTTCCCCAAGAATGTTTGGACCTTTTCTACGATGGAATAAGCGTGATTTCCTATAATTATCAACTCTCTATCGTATCCAGGAGGTATTTGAATTTCTTCTAATTTTTGCTTTATTTGATCAAAATTAACTTGTTGATCTTCTTGCATAAACTGGGCCATTCCTCCCGATTCAGTATAAAGCGGCCCTGCATTTATTTTAGACCTATCCCGCCTCCCTGCAATGTTCATTCCTTCAGCAGGGCGTGGAGGTTCGAAAATTGTTTTTTGCCTTAATGGATTTATGGTAGGGGCAACGTGCTCGTTCTCTTTAATCTCTTGAGCGATTCCTGCTTCAGTTTTTCCCCCCATTAATGTAATTAGCTCCGGAGGCTCATTTCCCTCGTCAACTGACATGGAACCATAATGTAATCCTACTTGTCCTCTTATGTCTTGGCTTCGTTTTGCTCCAACAAATTTCAGCCTCACGCTACTTTTAGCACCAAGCCATAAAAAGATCTTTCTAATGTCGTCGGCAACTATAACATACACTTCTTCCGTGCTCATTATATCTTTAATTGCCCCGTCGGCAGTTAATTCTGTCGTGGTCCCATCGGGATTTACCTTGAAAATTTGCGTCATCTCAGAATTTCCTCAATCGTTTATTGTATATATAAAATAATTGTTTTATATTATATACTTACTTAAATAATAACGCTAGAGTTTAATAAATTTATTTTTTAGCCGTGTTTAGAGCTTGATTATCACGAAAAAAAAAGCAGTTGATCATCAAAACCTGAAGAATAATATCATTTTTCTAGATTTAATTGCTGTAGCAATGGGTATTAGATATCTTTTTAGTGAGTCTCGAGAATTAATTTTGTTGATCGGCGGTACAAATAGTGATAGCTTCTCTTTAAAACAACACTAATGTGTTTTTTTTTTGTTTTCCCATCATAATGGGAAAAATGAGAGAATCCAAGCGATAATTTAAATAAAGCGGTTGGATCTTATAATATATTACCCTTAATTGATAAATGGATGAAAATGAGAGAAAATAAAAGTTGGCTTGGAAAGAAAGCATTAAAGATTTTTAATTGTCAAGTTAAAGATCGCTGTCATTTCTCCGTTTCTCGCAACATCTTTTTTATAACAAGAATGGAATAGCGAACAGCGTGGCTTTTCTAAGCCATGAGGTCGGAAAACATTCATTGGTATTGATTTAGCTCGAATTTCAAAGCTAATTAGCCTAATTCACATTCAATTGCTTTCTATGTGATTTAGCTAAATCTTTTAAGATGGAATTCATGGTGCCAATCAAGTGAATCAAGGTTGCTTAGAGTGCGATTTATTTCCCTAATCTCATTTAGGCGGGTTTTAGCGCCGCTCAGAACGGCGAACGACCGCAATCCTTAAATATGAATCACTCATTAAGTGATCTAAGAAATTAAAAACAGAATAGAGATAATAAATGCAAGAAATTAAAAATTGGTTTCGAAAGGCAAGACTCTCCATTAAGATCACGAAGGATCCTATAGGTACAAGGAATAGAGATGTTTTTCAAATGTCTATCGCTACAATAGGTAAGAAAAGAAAAAGAGAGACCTTTCGAATGTTCTTAGGGCACGAGGAAAACGATGTGCGTGTAATTGACGCTAATTCAAAATACCAACAAGTAATTTTATTAGTCAAGGAACCAGCTCGTGACTTTCAAGTAAGAGTATACGACTCAAAAATTAGAAAATTTGTCTTGGAAACAAGAACATCTCCTGAAGGAATTAGAAAATTCCTCATGGGAATGGATGAATCCCATTTGTTCATTGCAACATTGCCTGACGATTTGGGGGCAATTAATAAGGTAAAGGACGCTCATAGAATTCTCAAACCTGAAATCGTTTTAAAAGAAGAAAAGAACACAAATAGAATTAAGAGGCAAGGTGAGTGGTTTTTCATTCCTGCGTCTACTAAAGAGTTAGAAGAAATTAAGAAAGAAATGGAAAAGGAAATAAATACCTATCTAAAGAAAGCTGGCGTAGGATCAATGAGATTAATTAAAGATAAGCCTGGAAGGGCTCATATTGCTGACGAAATCATTAAAATTCCAAATGGAAAATTTGTAAGAGGCAAAATTTCACACAGGGATCACAAAACAATAAAATTACATGGTTGGCACATGGTTTCTCGAAATACTGAAGGGAAGATTAAACAAACGAGTACTCGAATAGCAACTTATGTTGTTGGTTGGGTAGATTAAAATGGAAGAGTTTTCTAATGATAATAATAATGAATGGGAAACCAAGCGACATGCGCTAATTCGTATCTTGACTCAATACGGAAGTATTTCTGATCTAAAAGCTTACATGAAGGAAATGGAATATTCTAACAAGCGACAATTAATTACCGATATTATAAGCATATCAAAATCATTAAAAAAACAAAATAAAATCCTAAAAATCCTTCCTGCATCGTGTGTTGCCTGTGGATTTCAATTTGTTCAAAAAAAAAACGAGTTTAAAATTCCGTCCAAATGTCCTAAATGTCGACAACAACGAATTGAATGGCCTTCATTACGATTATAGAATATAAATTAAATTATCCTTTAACATCATTCCATAGGATTTTATAATCAAATTATCTTTTCGTTAAATTATAAATGAACGATAAAGAAGAGCAACCCATAGATGACCATTTGATTCAGAAAATTGTCGATCTATTCACGGGAAAAGACATTACTGAAGGATATATTCGAGAAAGGTTAAAAGAGCTATCGATTATAGCTGATCAAATTATAGATTTTGCTATTAAAGAACACAATTCGAAACTTGCTGAGAGTTTTAAAATCTATCAAGACGCTTATTGGCAAATTCATCAAAAACTAGGAATGGGATCAATTGGACCTGCAACGGCGGCAGCAGGCCCACTAATGAACGAAAAAAAGAAAGAACTTGCAAGAAAGCTTCACATTCCGGAAGATCAAGAACTCTACTAAGTTAAGAAATCTATTATTGATTTATTCAGATTTGCTATCATGTCAGACACGGTAAATCGAGGACCAAGGACCTTCTTGCAATATTGTCCCGTGTATCCATTTAAGAAAGCTGCTGAACACGCCGAATCAAATAAATCGTTCTTTAAGGCACATAATCCCGCACATAATCCCGCAAGGACGTCTCCCGTGCCGCCAATAGACATTTCCGGACAACCCGTCTTGTTTATTTTTAATCGCTTTCCATTGCTAATATAATCCAAAGGGCCTTTAACCAATAAAACGACACCAAGTTTTTTTGCAAGTTCCATTACGAGAGAACCTCGTTCTTCTATCTTTTCGTGAGAAGGAAGGTCAATTCCAGTCATTATTTTTAATTCTCCTGCATGTGGAGTAAGAATCACATTAGCGTCTTTCAATATATTGAGGTCTTTTTTTATCAGTTTTAACGCATCCGCGTCCAATACAAGTGGTTTTTTTAGCGCAGTTGCATCTTTCACAAGCGCAACGACTAAATCTCCCGTTTTGTCTTTAATACCAATACCAGGACCGATTAATACGGCATCGGCCCATTTAATGAGATTTTTTGCGGCTTCGAGAGCATTTAAATCTAAATACTCACCAGGGCTCGTTCGAGCGATAATGCTAGGAGAGTAACTCTTTAATACATTACCTATTACATCGGGTACGAGCGTTTTTACAAGGTCTATTCCGAAATTAACGCACGCAAGAGTTGAATACGCTGGAGCGCCTGAATAGTCTTTTGAACCTCCAACGACCAAAATCTTCCCAAATTGACCCTTGTGAGTAGTTTTACCCCTGCTTTTTAATGTTGGTTGCACGTCTCCTTTTCCCACGAATATATTGGCTTCTTGAGGGATGCCGATCGATCTTACGACGATCTCTCCAGCATTAGCAGATTTTGGTTTCAAGCCCATCTTATTTCTGTGAAATGTAATCAATAAATCCGCCTTCACGGCCTTATCTGGAATTTTACCCGTGTTGGGATTGACTCCCGAAGGAACATCGATTGAGACTACTTGTATTTTTTCGTCATTCTCTCTAATAGTATTTATCGCATCGATGGCAGAGGAAATGGGCTCCCTGATCTTGCCTTTAACTCCTGTACCGAGTAATCCGTCTAAAACAAGCTTAAACGCATTATCTTCTTGTATTTTAGCGATTATTTCACCTAAATCGCTAGAATCTTTTACGATTGATGTGGAGACGGAATAAAAAAGACTTTCTGAAGCGATTTTCCAATTCAGTCGAGCTTCTGGAGTACGAATTTTTTCTGGAGAACCTATTAATATCAAGAGAGATTTAACTCCAAACGACGCTAAATGTCGAGCAACGACGAATCCATCCCCGCCATTGTTTCCAGTTCCACAAAAAATTGCAATTTTATGACTATTTGTGAGTTCATAGCGATTAACGATTTCGCTTGTAAACGAATATCCAGCACACTCCATAAGATGGCTTTTTGGAATTCCTAACCATTCCGAATTATTGTCTAACACGCCAACTTCTTCGGCAGGAATTTTTTCAGGAGACAAGAAATTCATACTTTAACTTTAGATTCTCCACTAAAAAATATTTAGGTTTGACTTTTTCTTAGAATACACCATATTCGAAAATAAGTAGATGGAAAGACAATATATATTGAAAAGTTTTAAATCCAACAAAATTTAGGAAGATTTGTAGAAATTATTGAGTGCATCTAGATTAGAAACTATAACATTGTATCGTTGCATCAAAAACTCATAAATTCCATAAAATCTTGAAACACCATATATATTGCTTAACTTTACTCCCTTTTTTCTACGGTATAAATGTAATGCACAACTGAATTGAAGTATCATTGTTTCTAATTCAGGAGAATACATGACTCGATGCCATTCAGGAAGCTTGTTATTAACACGTGTTTGATAATCTCCAGTATCATAGATCCTATATAGAGCTCTATCTTTATTAAAGTATTTCTCATTATAATCCACCTCGCTCATTAATTTCACTAAAAGATCGTTCTCTGCTGTAACATTTTTCTCATTTTCAGAAACTATCGTTGTTTCTGGATTTTTAGATGTTGGATAAGTCCAAACTATGGAATAATATTCCTTTAAGGGTAAAGGAATTGCTGTAAATATAATATATGGTCTTATATCATCCTTTTTAGGATTTGCTCTTTGGGCATGCATCGATATATATGCTTTTATTG
>JBHLMB010000208.1:0-5497 GCA_048938565.1 Promethearchaeota archaeon
AAAATTAGTCGTTTTGCTTGAGTTTATCCAATTCTTTCTCGAGTTCAGTAATTTTTCCCTCAGGTACTACGCTTGGCAAGGCTCCCCCGACCTCGACCTGGAGCTCAGCATCTATTTCGCCCAAAAAGCTGCTAACATCGCCATCTGAAACTGCCGTATCGAGCGTGATGCTGTTCATGCCTTCTGCTGCAATTTCTTGCGTGACGGCAAAGTCCTCCATGTCCATGTCCAGTTTTCCCATCATTTCCGTGAGTTGCGGTATCGACAATTGACTTTTTAATTGGGATAGAGATTGTTGAATGCCTCCCATTATCTGGGCAACATCGTTGATAGCGTTTGCTTGTTCTAACTTGAACTGAAGACCCTCCAGATTGGTTCGGAAAGCATCCACTGCCCTTCCTTGCTTTTTAATTTGGAGATAATTGCGAGCGTGAAATGTAGATCCCTCCTTATCTCCGTCCCTTCTTAGTGTCACGGCTTTATCACGAGCTTGTTGTGCTGTCGTTTCTAATTTTTTAGATTGTCGAAGAAGTCTCTTATTAAACACTTTTAATTTAATGGCTGCTGAACGTACATTGTCTTTTTTAGCTTTTCCGCCGGAAAGCCATTTTGATAAATCTTTTAAGAATCCCATTCGTATCATCCTAAAAATATAATTCTATAGAATATAAATAAACACGATATTATAAAATTATTTGGAGTCCGTTTTTTCTACCAAGATTCCTTACAAAATTATGCTTATTCTAAAAATAATATTCTCAGAAAGAATCGGTCTAGATTACAAATAAATATTATGAATATATTGATTTGATAAGGAATGCTAAACATTTTTCAAGCATGATTTATACATTAAAATAAAATAAAGAATAGTAGAATGAAAGTGAAATAATGTCGAGCTTCGATTCGAAATTATATTCATACGCAGTAGAGGAAGCCAAGCAAGCAATAATTTTTGATAGACAAGGTAAATACCAGCAAGCAATCAATAAGTACCAAAGAGCGGCTGAAATATTAATTCAATATATGAAATATAGCAAAAATGAGGAAATGATCAAGTTATGCCGCAAAAATAGCAAGGACTATATTGATCGTGCAAAAATCCTGAAATCCCAAATTAGTGGTACAAAGCCAAGAACGGGTTATCATGGCACTCCATCAGATTCTAGCTCCCCTAAAGACGATAAAGTGCGTTCAGAAGGTGGGCAACTATCTCAAGAAGAGCAAGAAATGATGGACATGATATCAGGAACTATTGTTACAGAGTCTCCAGATATTCGTTGGAACGATATTGCTGGGTTAGAAAATTGCAAGCAAGCTTTAAGGGAAGCAATCGTGCTACCAATGCTAAAACCAGAATTATTTACTGGGAAGAGAAAACCTTGGTCTGGCATACTTCTGTTTGGACCTCCAGGTTGTGGAAAGACCTTGCTTGCAAAAGCCGCGGCTACCGAATGCAAGGCAACCTTCTTTAGTGCATCTTCTGCAGATTTGTTGAGCAAGTGGTTAGGAGAAAGCGAGAAATTAATCAGCACGCTTTTTAATTTAGCTCGCTTGAAAGCACCTAGTCTCATGTTTCTCGACGAAATCGATTCTGTTGCCACTAAAAGAGGTAGTGGTTTAGAGAGTAGCGGAGAGCGACGCGTGAAGACTCAACTCTTGAGTGAGATTCAAGGTCTAAAGACATCAACCAAGAAACGACTGTTAGTCCTTGGTGCTACTAATCGCCCTTGGGACATTGATGATGCTATGCTGAGCAGGTTCCAGAAAAAAGTATATGTTCCCCTTCCGGACTTGCCTGCAAGATCAGCAATCTTTATGATTGAGACGAGGGGTGTTGAAATGGATTTGGACGAGGATGATTTTGTTGAACTTGGAGTTCGCTCGGAAGGGTATTCTGGTCGGGATATTTCAAATGCATGCCAAGAAGTAATAATGATGCCGATAAGAGAATTAGATATGAGCGGATTATTCGAAGATCCGAATAAGGAAGTAAAAGTAAGACCAATTAATCTTGAAGATTTTAAGAAAACCCTTAAAAAAGTAAAACCAATGACAAGCGACTCTTCCTTGAAACATTATCAAGATTGGGCTGAGGAGTATGGAGAAAACTAAATAAACAAGAGAATTATTAACGATGGAGAGACAAAGACCAAAATCAGAAGAAAAAGAAAAGGAAATTTCGGTAGAGAAAGAAAAAGAACTTAAGGACCTTCAAGAAGAACTAGCACGCTTGAGACAGCTAAAAAAAGAAAAAGAGATAAAAGAATTAGAAAAAAAGAGAGTGGAAAGCGCTCAACAAGCCAAGAGCGAATCCACTTCTGAAGAATGTTTAATTGAGGACATTGATATAGTTGAAATTGAAGCCCAAATTGAAGCCCGGTTCGATAAGATAAACGATTTTTTAACGAGTAATTTAGGGGCAATAGACGAAAAAGCCTACCAAGAACACGCAACTCAAATTGAATCTGAGCTTCAGAAGCTTGAAGAAGAGATTGTTGGAGAGAAAGGATTAATAGAAAAAGAACTTTCACCTTACGAAAAATTGCTTGAAGCGTATCCTTGGCTCGAAGAAAAACGATACGAGTTCATGTATTCAATTCCCTCAAAAAATAAGAACTTCAATGACTATCAATCGTGGAAGAAAGAGTGGTCGAAGGTTTTTTTTGATTATGCTCGATATGCCATACTCCATATAATATATGTTAAGCAAGTTGCTGCAGAAAAGCCTTTTGCGAAATTCGAAGACCGCTCTAAATGCATAAGAGAAATCACGGATGAATTAGTTTCTCAAGGTCTTGCAAGATTTTTAACGAAAAAGAAAGAAAAGCTCAGAATTTATTGGAAATCGCTGGATATGTGGGCAAACGAGATTTACGATTGGGCTTATGAGTTAGGTAGATTAGATCCGATAATGTTGTTCGAAATCAGGGACGCAAAACTCGAGTTTAGCACGCTTCCAAAAGAAGACCTGGAAGAAATATTTAGAATCTTGGCAAAAAATAAAAAGGCAAAGGTAATCAAGCTAGAGGAAGGTCAAATTGCTTTTAAAATCAAGCTAGAATAACTTTATGATATAAAAAAGAAAAAAAAATTATTTCAACCACTCAATCAAGTTTTGAGCATAGATTTTAGCCTTTTCCATTTCCTCGGGAAAGATTGGTCCTTTTTGTGTTTCAACGCGAGCCGTTAATAAGTCTAAATAAGTGTTTTCAATCATTGAAGCGCTCTTTATTTTATCCAAATATCTTTTCGCAAATCCCTGTACTTTACTTGTTGGTAGTCCATGCGTTAGAAAACCCGTGGCATGCTTGATTTTATTCCCTGATTTCTTAAGTAAATCGTTTAATTCCTTGAGCCACTTCTTGGACTTTGGAGCACCCTTGAAGGCGCGTATGGCTCCCCCCATAATTATCACATCTGGAACATTTTCGGCAATATTTTCAGGAGGCACATCCTTAACATCAGCGATTGAAACATCGTTCCCATTCGAAAGAATTTCTTTAAGAGATTCCGCGAGCTTTTTACCATTTCCAAACTGGGTGTCGGTCATTATTGTTATATTCATAAATGTCAAAAAGAAAAAATGATTTAAAAAATTTCTATAGACCTTTTTTTATATAGGATCCTATGCATTAATTTAATGAAATTTACAAAGTGATATTATGACAGAAGATTTTAAAATTGAGGAATTACCTTCCAGACCCTCATTAACGATACGGACTAGAGATTCAGTAGAAGAATTACCCCGGGTATTAGGAGAAGCATATAGTGCCATAATTACGCAAATCGAGGCCAATGGGGCAAATCCATCGGGCCCTCCTTTTTTAATGTATTATAACTTATATATGCAAGATTTAGATATTGAAATAGTTTTTCCAGTTTCAAAAATATTATCGGGTAAAGGTAGCATAAAAGCAAGTGAGATTACTGCTGGGAAATAAGCTAGCGCCTTATATGTAGGTCCCTACGACATAATAGAGCCAACCTATGACGCCCTTAACGAATGGATTGATAACAAGGGCTACGAACCCTTGGGTTTAGCAATAGAATTTTATCTGAACGATCTACGCGAGGTAAGTGAGGAAAACACTCAAACGATCCTCCAAATACCTTTAAAATAATTAAAGCATTCCATTTAGCTTCTTTAAACATTCTACTCAAATTGAGGGAAAAGACCATTGTTTTCCTTTTAAAATAGATTCAGAAAATTTTGCAATCCCCGATTCTTCTAACGATTTCAATGCTCTCAGTGCGCGGTCTTGAGCCCACTCTAATGTCGTACACGCTTCTTCGAGAGTGATGTATCCCTTTTCTTTTGCTAATTCAATTACTTTCACTTGGTCGCTAGTATATTGTATAGGGAAAAAATGGATGATGGTCGCTCCAGAATCTAATTGAATCATTTTATCTATAAAATTTCTCTTGATAAGAATCTTCATGTCTTTTTCTAAGTCCTTGAGCTCTACTTTATTTTTTAAAATGCCCGTATTGACGAGCTCGAACACTTCAGATAGCGGCAGAATTCCTCCTGTCTCGTCCTTACGCATTAAGACTCTCTGATATGCCAACATGCCCAATTTGTCGTGGTTGATTTTAGCCTTTTTATCTATTGCATCTCCCTCTTTTATTTGTTCTGTCATTATTTTTGAAGAGGGAATGTTATATTTTTGCTGCAGTTCTTTTACCTCGTTTTTAAGTTCGGGAGTTAATGCTAAGATTACTCCGTGTTTTTTTGCTAATTCGACGAGTCTTTCTTTTGTTATGTTTTCTGTCGAAGCTTTCGCTTTTATTTCTTTAATTCTGAGTTCAGCAGCTCTCTTTCTCATTGCTTCTTTCAAGTCAATCTCGTCTTCAATTTTACGAATACCCATTTTTTTAAAAACCTAATTTTTTATCGACTTAGTGACTATAATATGTAAACCATCTTTTTTTAGGTTATTTTTAATATAATAAAATTCAGAATAATGTTCAGGGAAATCAATCAAGTTGAAACTAATATCATCAATAAATCGCTTTTGGACTTATCTCCAACAATATTCCAAACCTTAGAGAGAATTGACTATAGTATGTGGATAAAATTAACTGAATCACGCTCTTATAATTACTTCCCTCGAATATATTTAGTTCCTAATCGATTAAAACTTTTTATTAAAGACTTCAATCAAGCAACTAATATAATGCATTCCGGAATTTATTTTGGAAGAATAAAACAAGGAAATTTTTATCTAAGCTTGGAAGGTGCTGAATTCATGCATCAGTTCGAGTGCTTTTCTAAAAATCAGATAATAAAAGTTAATGATATGGGAGAAAAAGCAATTTTATATGGTAATAAAGTAAAAAAAGAATATGTTGAAAAAACACGCTCTGGAATTGCTGTAGGATCCTTTATCTTGATTTTTAACAAATCAAACGATCTTCTTGCTATTGGGCGTTCTCAAGTAAAAGAAGCTGATTTTCAAGCGCTTGACGACTCAAATATAATTATAATCATTTATGT
>JBHLMB010000209.1:0-5489 GCA_048938565.1 Promethearchaeota archaeon
GCTTTCGGTCATTTTCAGAGGGGGGTTGATTTACTAATTCTGATAAATAAGCAGAATAATAACAAAAACAATCTGGTTTATATTTCTCCACATCCTTCCAAAAAGTCGAGACTTCAAAACTTTCTGTTAATACGATTGATTTATTATAATACATTGCGGAAATTACGATTAAATATCGTGGGAGCGCTTGAGCTAAAGGTAATGGGCAATAAAATTTATTTGGTTTATGACCTGGCCCTAATACTTCAAATTCTTTTGCAACAGTAATTCCCGATAACGCGTAGAAATTCCTGTAATAAACTCCCTTTGGATTTCCCGTTGTACCCGAAGTATACGAGATTTCAAGCGGAGAATGGCTTCTAATATCAATATTCGGATTTGAATCATCTTTGGATATAATTTCTTCGAAATTAATCTCATCGGGACCATATTCAAATCCATCAGGAGCGTTTCTGATGATGAGTGTCGAAATTTTTTGAAAATTGTCCCTATAGTCTTTAAATACCTTATAAGATTCGTAATCAATTATTAAAATTTCAGTATCACTATTCTTTAGAATGTATTCAATTACAGATATTCGAAACGACATATTTATTGAAACAAACATTGCTCCAATTTTTGAAATGGCAAACCAAGTAAAAAGAATATCAGGACAATTTGGGAATAAAAGAGCGATTTTTGGATTATTTAAACCCAATTTCTCTAATAATTTTAACAGACCATTAGCATATCTATTTGAAATGCTATTGATGTCTTGATAGGAATACACATCATCCTTAAAATA
Organism: Promethearchaeota archaeon; assembly: GCA_048938565.1. GTDB lineage: Archaea > Asgardarchaeota > Lokiarchaeia > Sigyniarchaeales > SOKP01 > FT1-020. The sequence continues at coordinate 785 of JBHLMB010000209.1, forward strand.
CAGAAATGGCAGGCCTTTATTCAATATTGCTTTGTCTTCCACTATTTTTGCAATGGTTGCATCTTCTATTCCAAACCTTTCGGTAATTTCGCGAAGATCATAGCTTTTTTTAATAATCAAGCTTCCTCCTTTTAGCTCTACTTGGACCTCTTCCTTGTCCTTAAAAGGAAAAGAAGGATCTTTTGAGATCTTGCTAGGTATATATACCCATAAGCTACTATACCCTTGGTTTCCCGATTTTTTCTTCGATATCTTACCCTTTCCTATATTCAAACTAATTCTTATTATCTTTTTTACTTAAGTAATCTATGATAGGGTAATCAAAAAAGATTACTATGTTTGATAAAAAAAGTTAAAGAAATATCATAACCGAAGGTGATATATTTTCATAACAAGTATAGTAATGTCAAAACCATCGATAAGACAGATCCAACCAAACTAAAATAATGGCTAATTAAATACTTAAATTTAAATTTTAATGCAATAGATAAAAGAGCATAAAAGTAAAAAGTCAAACTTAGAAACAAGTATATAAATATTTTCAGGTGGAATTGCTATATCAATGGAAATACAGGTTCTATTGGGTTAGGAGTTAAACCAGTGTACAAAATTAAAAATGCTAATGGAAATAATTATAATCCAATTAAAAAAATCGAAATATGATTCAATATCTTAAGCTTACGGTACATAGATGATGATTTTTCGGATTGTTGACGATGATAATTTTGATACACAATGTATATTAAAATTTTTGAAAGATTTTTTTTATAAAATTTCAAAGAGTTCTTGACTATTATTTATTTTCAATGACCTCTCACTCCTCCCAACAGCAAGATTACAATTTAATATCGCTCATATACCGTTATTCGGAAGATTTTAAACATAATCAAAACCAAACCGCGCGTATTAGAAAATTGTCGGACTATAGTCATTTTATTCTTGCGGTTCACTACCTCACGAGATGCCGTTTAACTCGGGATTGAGAATTTTTCACATAAACAACAACCTTCCTTTCGTTTCCAGCGGGAACGAGACTTTAGACGAACTTCTTTCAGGAGGTTTCCATCGAGAACTCATCTACTTGATCTACGGTGATAAAAAGAAGTCCACAAACATCTTGCTCACCACGGCCGTCATCGCGCAAAAAGCCCATATCAACGGTGGAATGGGAGATAGAGTTCAAATTGCGTTCATAGACGGTGCTAATAGGTTTAATCCATACGACATCAGCAAATACGCTGTTTCACAAGGACTATCGCCTCAACGAGTCTTGGAAAACATTGTTATCGCTCGTGCGTTCACATGGGACCAAATGATAGAAATTCTGGAAAACAGGCTTTCCTCTCTCGAGAATATAAAGGTATTGCTGGTTTCAGGAATCACGAACCTGCTTGAAGACTACGAAAAGAGGACTTTCGAGGACATATTGCGAGCGATAGGAGGGATAAAAAGAATACTCCACAGGACAAGACCATTAATCATTCTTACGGCCCCCTTGAACGAATATTCCTCTTTTCGACCAGAAGGAGGCAAGATTCTTTCTCATTTTGGAAGCGTGTTGGTAATGATAAACGAAGAAGAGAGATATACGGAGTATACCCTCATCCAGCATCCTTATTTGCCAGAAAAGAGGATTTTGAAGTGGAAACCTATGAAAAGCAAGCGAGCCTTTTCAAATATCACGCGAAACGCAAAAATAGATCATTGGTTTTAGCACATATCATCCCCTTTTCATTTCTTTGATGAAAGAAACGATTTTTCGGTAGTTTTCTATTGTGTTGTCAATATTTTTCTTATCTAGAGCGTTTAAAGCTTCTTCGTGAATCAAGCGAATAGACTTCTTGAAGTCCTCGTACTTTCTTGCTTGTTCGCTTTCCGTTTCAATCGTTTTTCTCATTTCGTCTATGAATCCTTGATATTGTGCTTTAATTTCTTCCTTTCCTGACGCTTGAGCAAGAGAAATGATGCTTTCACATGTTGAAATGGATTCCTCTAAAAGACTATCTTCTCGATTTTGCTTGTATTGTTGCTCTAATTCTGCTATTTTGGCGCTTGCATTTTCGAGATTTTCTTTCGAAACGACGATTTCATCTAAACGCTTTTCTAATTTTGAGACAAGCTCGTTCATTTCTTTAGACTTGAATGTTTCCATTTCACTATTAATCAAGGTAATGGCTTCTTCAAATTGACCTTCGTTCTGGAGTACTTTACTGTTTTCCATTATTTTATCGATTTTTTTATAGATCTTTTGAATTTCCTCGTATTCCTCGTATTTTAGTTTTTGCACGAGATTGTATTCGAGAGCACCCCATTTTTTTTGATAAAATTCTCTTTTATTACCTTCAAGGGTGTAAATGTAATCCCAAGCGCGATCAATGAGGTCGTTAGCGTTTTCGATGTCATTAAGCTTGATGGATTTATACAATTGATCTTCAAATTGATCAAGTTTCTCTACCTTAATCTCTTGCTCGAGGAGAAAGACCTTCCAAATTTCATCGTCTTTTGTAATGCAATACTTGACAGCAGGAATTTTCATCAGATTATAATGATCTTGGTATTTTTCCTTGAATGTTTCAACGATCTCATGAGCCTTTTTTATATTATCCATTTCAAGAAGATCGTCAAATTGATTTCTCAAATGTTCACATAACCAAGATATATCTGTGCCTTTTGGTTTTTCGCTCTTAGGTGTTTTTATTTTTTCGACATATTCCTCTTGCTCTTTAATCATGTGTTCCAAGTTAATTTTGCTTGCAAGTTTAATTATTTCATCTGATATTTTAAGAGCTTGTTCAATTTTTCCGACGCTATATAGGATCGCCTGTGAAAGCTTTAATTCTTCAATCTCAGCGATGATTGTAATTTTTTCAAGGTTATCGTTTTTCGAAGACACATCAAATCACCTAAGATTCGTTTTGAAAATCTTCTAATTGGCGAATAACGGTTTCGAAAGCGTCTAAAGACTCGTCTAGCTTGCTTTCGTCAAGAAATTGCATTCCTTTATTACTGAGGCTAATTATTTGATCTAAGAGCTGCTCGTATTTTTCAGATTCTCTTTTCTTTTTTTTAACTTCTACTTCTTTTTTAAGCGATACTAGGATTTTCGAGAACTTTTCTTCAAGGACCATTGCATCATAATCCTTCGCAAGCTGTATTGCTTTTTCGCAACCGAGCAGGGCTTCTTCGAGCTTATCGTTGCGTCTATCTTCGCTAATTTTTTCCCCAATTCTATCAATTTCTCATATTACTTGTTCCTTTTTCGATCTTACTGAACCAATTTCTTTTTTTAACTTTTCAAGCTTATCCTTGAGGTCTTTAAAGCAAGGATCTTGAAGTTCTTCTTCGAAAGACTTTATCTTAGACATTGCTTCGTCGTATTTTTCGTCCTTCTTAAGGTTCATGATATCTCCTATTAATGTGTCTCCAACTTCGCGCGTTTCTTCGATTTCGTGATTTAATTCTTCGATTAAACTCGTATATTTTTCTACTAAATCTTCTCTTTGCTGATCTTTTGATGCTTGAATGATTCTTTGACAAATATCAATCGAATTGCTTAATTCGTGTTTATCCTCGCTTTCGTTGAGTTTTTGCTCTAAAACGCTTAAATCAATCCTAAACTGAGCTGATTTTTCTTTCTCAATGGAAAGTTCCTTTCTTAGGTCTTGAAGTCGAGATTTTTCCTCTTTATAATCTGGACCTTGCAATTCTTCAATCATAGAATCGATTTTAGAAATTGCTTTTTCGATCTTACCATCATCTCTTAAATTTTTAAGTTCTTCTACAAGAGTTTCTACAATTTCCTTGGTCTCTTTAAGTTCTAGTTCTATATCTTCTTTAAGAAGCGTGTATTTTTCAACCAAATCACTTCTATTATTATTTTTCGTAAATAGAATTATTTCTTCACAATCTAGGATTGCTTGAGATAAGTCGTAGTTATCTTGACTTTTATTTAAGTTATTTTCTAGCAAAACAAGTTCCTTTTGAAAAATTTCGAGCGCATCGAACTTAGAAGAAACATCTTCTTTTATATTATTTAATTCTCTCTTTTCTTCTGCAAAATCTGAACTAGAGAGTTGATTGATGAGAGAATCTATATGAACGATGACATCCTTGTATTTCTTTTCCCCTTTAAGCTTCGAGATCTCTGATAAGGATTTCTTGAACTCTTGCTTTTTTGTTATCAGCTTGTCTTTTGTATTTTTTAATAAGGTATTATATTTCTCTTCGATATCGTCTCTCCCCTTACCAGACGAAATCGATAAAATATTTTCGCAATTTTTAATGACAGTGCTTAAATTCTCGTCTTCTAAATTCGAATTAATTTCGTCTTCCAAGAGCTTTATTTTACTTAATAATTTTTTTTGTTCCTCTTCAAGTGTTTTCTTATAAGAATTAAGATTTTTTTCGTATTGTATCCACTTGTTTTTTATGCTTTCTTTAGGAATTTTTTTAAAGAGGTTTTTTACCTTATTGAGAGCTTTTTCTGCACCAGAAACATCTTTTAATTCCAATTTTTTATTAAAATCCTTCTCAAAAGTAGAAAGTAATTGGAGAAAATTATCCGTAGATACTATGGCTGCTTGCTGTATATTTGCGTCTTTTAAAAATAGCTCTTCGATTATTGGAATTGAAGCAAGATCTATCTGATACTTGCTGTTTTTTTTCTTGAAGTCTTCAACTAGTTTATGGGCTTCTTCGTATTTTT
>JBHLMB010000210.1:0-5449 GCA_048938565.1 Promethearchaeota archaeon
GAGACCCTCCTTAAAAATGGAGTAATAAATTTAGATAAAGTAAGTGGCCCTTCAAGTCATGAAGTTGTTTCTTGGGTGCGAAAAATAGTAAATATTCCAATTACCGGTCATGGCGGAACATTAGATCCAAAGGTTTCAGGTATTCTTCCGTGCGCTCTTGGAAAAGCTACTAGGGCCCTTTCAGCACTTTTGAATGCAGGAAAAGAATATGTATGCGTAATGTATCTCCATTCTAAGGAACCTAAAAAAAGGATAAAAAAGATCTTAAACCTTTTTACCGGAAAACTATACCAAAGACCACCGATTAAATCGTCTGTTGTAAGAAAGCTAAGAATACGGGAGGTATATTATATTAAACTCTTAGAAATTAGAGATAATCTAGTATTATTTAGAGTAGGATGTGAAGCGGGGACATATATAAGAAAATTATGTTTAGATATTGGCGAAGCACTATGTAAGGGGGCACATATGCTAGAATTAAGAAGGACGAGAGTAGGGCTTTTTAATGAGGAAAACAACCTAACGACGCTCCAGACCTTAAAAGACGCATATACTATCTATAGGACAGAAGGAGATGATTATTACCTTAGAAAAATTATCTTTCCTGTAGAAAAAATGGTAGAACACTTACCAAAGATCTATGTTAGAGACACGGCAGTAGATGCTCTTTGCCATGGTGCCGATCTTGCTGCTGCAGGATGTTGTTTTATTGATGCAAGGATTGAACCATCAATGCTAATCGCATATATGACTTTAAAAAAAGAACTTATAGGATTTGGAACTGCAAATAAAAATGCTTTTACTATTCTCAAAGCTAAAACTGGAATTGTTGCAAAAACAAATAAAATAATCATGGAAAGAGGAATTTATCCACGGTGGAATGAAAAAAAATCAAAAAACGACTAAAATGGTGCGAGAAAACCAACATTATTACGCTGCATTACCTGACACTAAAGTAAAGATACATACGGTAGCAGAAAGTTTAAGAGGTCATCTTTATATTTTCAAAACCATAACTGGAATTTTTTCTTTTCGAAAAATCGATAATGGAACAAAGATTCTTATTGAGAATATGACTATTCCTAATAAAAAAGGTAATTTGTTAGACTTAGGGTGTGGTTATGGTCCCATAGGAATTGTATTAGGTTATGAAGCGAGATATAATAAGATTTATCTTGTAGATGTGAATAAACGTGCAATTTGGTGTGCTAAAGAAAATATTAAAACTAATATACCAGATTACAAAGGTAGGGTACAAGCGATTACAAGTGACTATTTCGAGAAATTTATTAACAAAAGCATTATATTTGACGCCATTTATATGAATCCTTCTTTAAGACTTGGTAGAAAAGAATTTTTAAAGTTATGCTCGTTAATTCCAGATTTTTTATCATCAAAGGGTTTTTTTCAGTTTGTAATAAAAAAAAAAATGGGAGCAGAATATGTGTTTAATAAGCTTAAAGAATCCTATAAAGAGAGAAATGTCGAAATAATTTGTAAAAGAGGAGGATATTGGATTTTTTCTTGTTTTATGAATTAATAAAAAATCTATTTGAAAATTAGCTTAATCCCGCCTATAGCTTAGTAATATTCATATATCGTAAAACTTTTTACTTAGGAAGTATTCATTTACTAATAATTTATGTGAAATGAGGATTCTTCTTTGACAAAGAAAAAAAAAATTGATGTTCTATTGCATAAATATGTTCCTAAACATATTCTTCTAACAAAAGATGAAACATTAGCCTTATTAAAAGAATATAAGATTGGTCTTAACGACTTACCCCAAATTTTCGAAAAAGATCCAGTATCTATTGCAATAGGCGCAAAAGAAGGAGATGTAGTCAAAATTATCCGAGAATCTGATACTTCTGTTAGTTCAGTAGTATATTACCGTTATGTAAAAAAGGAAAAAATATAACTTGATTCATTTTTGGCATTCGTATATATAAACCAGAAAGTCGAATTGTGTAGTTCAAAGCAATTATAATGTAGGTAGGGTCAAATTGAGCACAGAAAAAATAAGCAACGAAGAGAAATGGACAATATTAAAAAGTCTTTTTGACGAGAAGGGTTTAGTTAGGCAGCATTTAGATTCTTATAACAATTTCATTGAACATGAGATGCAAGAAATTGTTGACGAATCTGCTGAAGTTGTACCTGATATCCCAGGTTTTAAAATAAAATTTGGCAAAATTAAGGTAGGTGTTCCTAAAGTCAGAGAAGCCGATGGTGCAACTATGGAGATTACTCCTATTGAAGCAAGGATCCGGGAATTAAGCTACGCTGCCGATATCGTCTTAGAAATGACGCCTATCACTATTGACGAAAGAACCCAAAGAGAGGAAGAAGAAGAAACATTGGACATTTATATCGGAAAGATTCCTATAATGTTGAAAAGTTGCAGATGTCCTTTAGAGAGCTTGTCTGATACGGAATTAATAAACAGGGGAGAAGATCAGCTAGATCCGGGAGGATATTTTATCATTAATGGTACGGAAAGAGTACTAGTTACTCAGGAAGATTTAGCACCAAATAGAATTTTAGCAGAAGAAGCAAGTAGAAGCTCAAGTGCAACACATCAAGCAAAGGTTTTTTCAACAAGAAGTGGATTTCGAGCACCAGTTACCATAGAAAGAAAAAAAGACGGCAACTTGAGAGTTTCATTCCCTTCGGTCCCAGGAAAAATACACCTGGCCATCTTAATGCGCTCCTTGGGATTACATTCAGATAGAGAAATCTTTGAAGCAATATCAGAAAACGAAGAAATTCAAAAAGAATTAATTCCTGTAATAGATGTTGCTTCGGAAATCCAAGTATTAAAAGACCCCGAAAAGTCTCAGCAAAATGCTTTAGATTACATTGGAAAACGAGTTGCAATTGGTCAAACAAAAGATTATCGTATTCGGAGGGCTCTTCAAGTTTTAGATAGGTATTTATTACCTCATATTGGAAACAGTGAAGAAGATAGAGTTAAAAAAGCGTATTATCTTGGCCAAATGGCCCAAAAAGTAATGGAGCTCGCCTTAGGATTTAGGGACGCCGACGATAAAGACCACTACGCTAATAAACGGTTAAAATTAGCAGGAGAGTTGTTTACATCCTTATTTAGAGTTGCGTTTTTAAACTTAGTCAAAGACATCAAGTATCAATTAGAAAGGACGGCTGTAAGAGGAAGGGCACCTAACATAAAAACAGCCGTTAGAGCAGATGTGATAACCGAAAGAATAAGACACGCACTTGCAACGGGAAATTGGGTTGGAGGTAAAGCAGGCGTTAGCCAATTATTAAACAGAACTAATCATGTTGGTACTTTAAGTCATTTAAGAAGAGTAATATCCCCTTTAAGTAGAAGTCAACCCCATTTTGAAGCAAGAGATCTTCATCCAACTCAATGGGGAAAGATCTGTCCAGCAGAAACTCCTGAAGGGCCTAATTGCGGTCTAGTAAAGAATCTAGGGCTTGCTTCAATCATATCAATTGGTACGGATGAAAAACTATTGGAGGAGACCATTATTCAAATGGGCGTGGTACCAATTAATGAGGTAAAAAATGTCAAAGGAAATAAAGTTAAGGTGTTTCTGAATGGTAAATTAGTAGGAATTCATCAGCAACACAACACTTTCATCCGTCAACTTCGAGATAAGCGTAGAAAGGGAGAAATTGGGCAATATGTGAACATAGGATTCTACTACGACTCCAAAGAAATTCAAATAAATTGCGATGCAGGAAGAGCAACACGACCCTTGTTTGTACTTAAAAACACAAAACCATTGATTACTAGAGAGATTGTCGATAAATTAAGGCAAGGAAAATATATGTGGTCGGACTTAGTAAGAAAGGGAATCATTGAATATTTGGATGCAGAAGAAGAAGAAAACGCGTATATAGCGATGTTCGAAGAAGATATAATACAAGAACATACTCATCTAGAAATATCTCCTGCAGCTATACTCGGTATTTGCGCATCTATTATTCCGTTTCCAGAGCATAATCAATCACCAAGAAACACATACGAAGCGGGAATGGTGAAACAAGCATTAGGTTTGTTTGCTGCTAATATGCACCTGAGATTGGACACAAGGGGACACACACTACATTATCCTCAAAAACCGCTTGTAAAGACAAGTCCAATGGAAATAATTGGAATAAATGAGCGACCGGCAGGTCAAAACTTTATTATCGGAATGATGTCTTTTGAAGGATTTAACATTGAAGACGCAATTATTATTAACAAGGCATCCATTGAACGCGGATTAGCTCGTAGTCATTTCTTTAGAACATATGACGCAGAAGAAAGGAAATATCCTGGAGGAGAAGTGGATAAATTTGAGATCCCTGAAAGAGGAGTGAGAGGTTTTAAATCAGCAGAGTCATATCGCCTTTTATCTGAAGCAGACGGAATCATCGAACCAGAAACTGCTGTAAACGGTGGAGATGTTCTCATTGGAAGGACTTCGCCCCCACGATTTATCAAATCCTACGAAGAATTCGAATTAATGCAGCCAAACAGAAGGGAAACTTCAAAAAATATGCGTCATAACGAACAAGGTATTGTTGATACTGTAATAATCTCGGAGACGGTTGATGGAAACAAGTTAGTAAAGATTAAAGTGAGAGATTTAAGAATTCCTGAGCTTGGAGATAAATTTTCGTCGAGACACGGGCAAAAGGGCGTTTTAGGACTCATTCAACCTCAAGAAGACATGCCCTTTACATCTTCGGGTGTAATCCCCGATATCATCGTAAATCCCCACGCAATGCCGTCAAGAATGACATTAGGACAGCTATTTGAAGGAATAAGTGGTAAGATCGCGTGTAATACTGGAAAATTAGGAGATGCAACTGCTTTTGAGTGGAAAAATATTACCAAACTTCAAGAGCAGTTAGTTGAAGCGGGATTTGAATTTAACGGAAGAGAAGTCATGTACAATGGTATCACGGGAGAAAAATACGAGGCAGGAATATACTGCACGCCTATTTATTACCAAAAATTATATCACTTAGTCGCAGACAAACTCCACGCAAGAGCACGTGGACCCGTTCAAATTTTGACTCGGCAACCAACTGAAGGCAGAGCGCGAGAAGGTGGGCTCAGATTTGGAGAAATGGAACGTGATTGCCTTGTAGGACATGGTTCTGCTTTGCTATTAAAGGAAAGATTACTGGACGAGTCCGACCGAACCGTGATACTCATATGCGAAAAATGTGGTCTATTGGCAGTATACGACAGAAATCGAGACAAGCGATATTGCCCCGTTTGCGGAGAAGGAACAAACATATCGAAAGTAGTATGTTCATACGCTTTTAAGCTACTTTTACAAGAAATGATGTCACTGGGTCTAGCTCCAAGGTTAAAACTCAAAGAAAAGATTTAGCTGTTGCTAACTAATGAATATTTTTTTACTTTTTTTAATTAATTTTTAGACAAATAAAAAAAAAGATAGAA
>JBHLMB010000211.1:0-4432 GCA_048938565.1 Promethearchaeota archaeon
ATGTGTACGCTACACTACAAAATATATTTCTTAAGAGTCTCAACATTGAGAAAGAAGAAAAATTTTTAGAAGAATTACGCCCAGATTGCCCCGAAGATGGCACTGTACGAAAAAAAAGAAGAGCATTACTTCAAAAAGAAATCGTATACTCACCTTCCTTGTTTGATAATTTAAAAAATCTATCTATCTACCGAAAACTAATAAATCCAAGAATTTTAAAAAGACCAATAAATATTTGGTCGTGTGCGTGTGCTTCGGGCGAAGAACCCTATTCGATTGCAATGATTATTAATAATTTATCCAATAAAATACCAAATTTTTGTAAGTTCAGGATTATTGCATCAGATATAGACAAGTATGCCATAGAAGATGCAAAAAAGGCCGTATATACCCAAGAGAAGATGAAAAATGTTCCTATATTATACGAAAATAAGTATTTCAAGAAAGAAATGTCTTTACATGGATATTTATATTATTTGTCAAAGGCAATCAAAGAAAGCATCACATTGCTAAACGAAGATATTACAAAGATCGATATTTACCCATGGAAATTCGATTTAATCTTCTGTAGAAATTTACTTATTTATTTTAACATCCAAAACCGTAATAAGTTCCTAAAAATTCTTGAAAAGCAGCTTAAAAAGGGTGGTTTGCTGTTTTTAGGAAAAACTGAAACGATATTAAACGAAAACAGCTCTCTAAAAATAATTGATCCAATCCATCATATATATATCAAAAAATTTTAATGTAATTTTAATCAATTCACATCCATAAAAATAAATATCTAAATAACAATTATCATTTATACACTTTTTATTGATGAAAATAATGAATAAAGGTACAAAATTAAAAGATAAGTTAGATAAATTCTTTCATAAGATATTTAACCAGAGCCATCTTTTTTATACAATCGTTTTTTTATTGATAGCATTGATATTAGGCGTGTGTAGCTTTAATAGTGTTCTTGGAAATCTTGCATTATTTTTAGCCACAAATAGCTTCATAACCTTTATCTTCCTCGTCATATTAGGCATTCCTTCGAATTCAGATGAATTCTTATTTTCTCCAGAAAGGATATTTGATAAGAAAAAAATTGGAATATTTTTGGGATTATTTTTTTTTAGTATTATTATTGTAGGAATTTATTTCGTTATCGGAACTTCAGAAGAGGTTGCAGTTGCTTTCTTAGGATGGGACATACTTTTACCAATTACTTTTATTATCATATATTTTGGATGGAATGTCATACAAATTTTTTTCATTAAAACTGCGTTTGAAAATATTTCTTTAAAAGTTAACGACAAGCTGATTAATTCAAATAAAATCAAAAACACCCTATATATTTCTTTTTTATTACTTGGAATAATCATTCCTTTACTGATGCAATCAGCAACTTTTATTGGGTATTGGCAACAGTTCGAAAATACTCAAGAAGCGCTTAATTGGTTTGTGGGATGGAATATTGTAATGATTTTTGTAATTGCGTTAATTTCATGGAGATTAATTTATTTATATCACAAGAGCAAGAAAAATGACACTCCTAATATCTTTTCATCTGTATTTCACATTTTAATTTGGTTCATAATATGGTTTAGATCTTTTAGTTTCATTCATACTTTTCAAGGAACAACGGAATCAACAGGGACCGATATTTTTAAAAACCTAATGAATGTATTGCTCATGGTGCTTACGGCAATTATGGTTTTAAGAGGATTAGGAAGAAAAGTTTATAAGATAAAAGTTTTCAACCCTAATAACTTGCCTTTCTTTCTTTTTGCATTTACACTTCTTTACATTGAAGGTCAAGTCATTTTGATAACTGGAGCAGGAACACTAGAAGATATCTTCTCAGATCCAAAAGACATCAGTCTTGTCAATAATTTCATCGTCTTAATTGTTACAATTGTTTTTTATTGGTGGTATTCAGAGTACACATTAGAGCGAAGGGGATTAATCATAAAAAATTCATTTATTCCTGACGAAGTCATTGAAATTGTGTACGATTTTAAGGACTTCTTAAATAGTATTGGAGCAGTGGATCAAAACAAAATAAGTGAAGCAGATATGGAAAGATTCTTTCTTCTAAAAAAAATCGTGCGAGAAAGTATCGAAAACCAAAAAAATGATGATCCATCAGTTTATGAAAGCCCTGTAGAAAATAAGAACCAAGATCAAGGTGTACAAGAATAAATATCAATAATTAAAGAAATTTTTTGAATAAATTATTAACTCATGAATTTTTTTTTAAAATAGAAATTATCTAAAAAAAGAATCAGTCAAGAAATGTCTAATTATCCAAAATACGACAAGTATAATAAATACAAGGACAAGAATAAAAAGCCTAGTTATCCAGAGCGAATTAAAGAGTTCTTTCAGAGTGCCAAGAGGGTGTTAAAAGTAGCAACTAAACCCAATAGAAGTGAATCCATGACAGTTTTTAAGATTTGTGCGATTGGTACGGTAATTTTAGGACTCGTGAGTTATGTAGTGCAGTTGATTTTCGGTCAAATGATAGGGCATATATTGTGGGGAGCGCCATAGAAAGATTTCTCATTTTGATGTTTTAAAGATAAAAATGAAAGTATCAATAGAATATTCAGAAGGAGTGCATTTTATCGCCAATGTAAGACAATTTAATTCAATTCACATAGATGAGCCAGAATCTTTTAATGGAACTGAATTAGGACCTAGTCCAGTTGAGTATGTCTTGATAGGAATTGGAGGATGCTTAGGATCTACTCTCTCTTATTGCTTGAAAAAAAAAGGCCTCGAGATCAACAAGCTTGAAATCATAATTGACGGAAAGATTCGACACGAGGAACCATATAATCGCTTGAGAATAACAAGTGTTGATGCTGAACTACATTTAAACATGAAAGATAATGGAAATACAGGCGAAATTGATTCTTGTGTTGAATCTTTTTTAAAATACTGCATCGTTTCAAATTCGATTTCGCAAGGCATTCCAATCGATGTAAAAGTTCTGAAGAAAGATGCTTAAAGAAAAAATAAGAATTTAAAAGAAGAATATAGATATTCCATCAGGAATTTTCAAATCTTCTTCTTTATTCTTACAAGCTACGAATTTTAATTTCAATTTTAAACACAGAGAAAGCAAGCGAGAAGATAAAATTCCATCTATTACAAGGTATAATAAGTTCTTATGATCTCCCATATTATTGAAAAGCTCTCCAACGGATAACTCAAATAGTTTTTCTCCTTTCTTGTTGAAACCAATGCTCTGACCTGAATCAATCGATTTAATAGCATCAAAAATGAAATTTGGATTCTTAATTTTAAGTTTATCTAATATTCTTTTAAGAGCTCCATCTTTACCCTTATATTCTTTACTTTGTTTGCTCTTATTGTCATTTTCACCCAATAATTTCACGGGTTTTTTGTTTTGGAGGGCTTTTATCATTTGTTTTCGAGTTAATTCTTCCACTTCGTATCCATCGGGCGCTCTAGAGATATAATCTAATCTCGCAACTTGAAGAAGTTCGTTTAAGATTATTGTACCCCCCCGATCTCCATCTAGAAAAGCAGTAACGGTTTCCTTACTCTTGGTTAAATCAATAATGGATTTTGGTACTTGGGTTCCTTGAACAGCGACCGTGTTTTTAACTCCTATTCTCAACAAATTAAGAACATCAGCCCTTCCTTCAACAATAATCAATTCTGGATCATCTTCAACTTCTGGACCAGCAGGAAGTTTTTCAGGTCCCCAAGCAGCAATTTCTCCGAGTTTTATGTCCGTATCTATTTGTTCTTCTATTTCACTCGATTCCAACGATTTTGAATCCCATTCTTTTAATAATTCAGCGGCTCTTTCTATTATTTTTTTCCTCTTCGTTTGTCGTACATCCCTGATTTCGATCAGCTCAATTTCAGCCTCGCAAGGCCCTACACGAGAAACTGTTTCCACTGTTGCGGCAAGTAATGCTGTCTCTCGTCGCGTGAGACTCGAAGGAACCTTTATTATTCCCTCGGATATACCATCTTTGGACACATTATCAACTTCGATTCTTCCAATTCTTCCAGATTTTTGTAAATCTCTAAGGTCTAAATCCAATAGTAATCCTTCAGTCTGACCAAAAATTGCCCCAACAATATCTGATTTTTCAACAACTCCCTTAATCTTGAATTTTGCGTTGATTATGTATTTAGTAGTAAAATCCGTTTGGTTCGTAATATTAATCACTCTCTTTTATTTATTAATTATTCAAAAAAAGCAATATCCAACTTATTGAATTATACAGTGAATTTTCTTTTTATGTTACCACAATTTCAGTGTTAATTTCAACGGTATTTCTACCTAAATAACTGAAACCTAATTCAAGTAATTCACTGAATACCCTTCTTTCCTAAATTATAAGAATTACTGAGATTATTATTCAAATGATTATTATTTTTAATTGTTGTTATAAATGGT
>JBHLMB010000211.1:4442-5175 GCA_048938565.1 Promethearchaeota archaeon
GTGATAATTTAATTTTTCATTTAATTTATGATATTTTTGTGATAATTCTTAATTCTTGAAGGTTGTAATAGTTTGAATAAATCTTGATAATTTTGAATAATTCATTCCAATGAATATCATCTATTATAATCGATGATACATATATATTATAACAATTCACCTAATAAAACTTTTACTTTTGTAGATTATGACTAAAGGTTGTATTCTATAATGTATCAGATGTGAAAATTTTTCTCACTTAATCATACATAAAAACCAATTAGGTTTATAATAAATCCAAAACAATATTATAAACATATTATATCTTGAAATAAATAAAATAAAGGTGGTGATAAAAAATTCGCGTACGCGCTTGTTTAACTTGCAAGAAATATGTTGAGATCGATGTCGATGATATTTCTATAAAAAACATGATATATGTTTTTGAGGGGGAACATAGAGGACATGCATTAGTTACATGTGATCTTGACGAGATTGAATCTTACACTGAAGTCAAGCCTCAATTGTTAGAAAGTCCGATGTAAAGTACTTCAATTATTTTTTTACTCTTAGAACTTTTTTACTAAAATCAAGAGGATGATTATTAAAGAGAAAAAATTAAAAGATCCAAAGCGCAGCTCGCTTAATTTATTGTTACTCAGCATTGCATTAATCATTTTCGGCGCATTAAGCCTCGTTTTCACTACTCAGATGGAGCTCGTTGCAGAGTGGTCGTGGGAAGAAATTTATGGTG
>JBHLMB010000211.1:5185-5444 GCA_048938565.1 Promethearchaeota archaeon
GATTATCACGCAGATCTTCAATCGGAAATGGGGATGACATTACAGGAGACGGTGTAAAAGAAATATTGTACTAATTGATATAACAAATAGAGACGATAATAGAAACCTATTGTTTGATTCTCCAAAGTATGGTAGAGTTGGCATACTGAGCGGAAAAAACGGAGAAGAATTATGGTTCAACTAATATACAGATCCAATAAAGCGAGCCTTCTTAGTAGCAGAACAAAATAATGATGGATTTCGCGATGTTTTTGTTTGT
>JBHLMB010000212.1:0-5427 GCA_048938565.1 Promethearchaeota archaeon
AAAATCGTCGCACAATTATATATTCTGCCGAAAAAGTGCAATTAAATACAAGATAGGGCATTTTTACTGAATCCGCACTTTTTTGTCACTTTTATGACGGAATCGGTCATAGAAACACAATATTCTTCATGGAATCCGCGCCTGATAGTCACCTCTTCAACAGTTGAGAAGAAAGACATTATAAATAATATAGCAGATAAAGTATTAATATTTTTAAAAAATTTTAATAAAATTGATTACTCACAAGAAGATTGAAATATACGAAATTTGTAGACCATTAAAAATATAAAAAGGTTGAAGGAAAGGACAATAATAATGACGACGAACATGTTTGGAACGGCGGGAATTAGAAGGGTTTTTCAAAATTATAGTGAATCGGATGTAATGTTCACTCCTCATATGTCTTTAGATGTGGGACTTACCCTTGGAACTTATTTAGGAGGTTCTGGTACCATTGTAATAGGTAAGGATATTAGAATGTCTGCATTACCAATCGAACATTCCTTAATAGCAGGTTGCATTAGCGCGGGCTGTAAGGTCGTTACATTAGGAATAGTCACGACACCTACATTAGCGATGTCTTTAAGTTATTTAAGAGCTGATGCGGGAGTAATGATTACGGCGTCACATAATACACCAGAATATATTGGATTGAAGTTATGGAATCCTTCCGGTTTAGGCTTTACACCTGAACAAGAAGAAGAAATAGAACGAATCTATACTGAAAAGTGTTTCATCGATACTAAATGGGACGAAATTGGCAAAGTCACTCATGTCAATGATATCAATGATACTCACATATTAGACATTACCAAGCGAATAAAATTTGATGGAAGTAATCTAAATGTCATAGTTGATCCAGGTAATGGTTCGAGTTGTGAAATCGTTCCAAAATTATTGGGTACTTACAATGTAAATGTCACCACGCTTAACGCCCAAATGGATGGTAGATTTCCTGGAAGACATTCGGAGCCTAGCAAGAAGAATCTAAAAAAAATCTCTCAATTTTTAAAAATATCGGACCAAAACAACATCGGAATCGCTCTTGATGGAGACGCTGATCGCGTTATATTTCTTGACGAGTCTGGAGAAATCGTTGATCCAATTCGGTTATTGGCACTATTAGCAATAGAATATCTAAATAAATATAAAACAAAAATGAAAAAAGAAAACTTGAATGTTGTTACCCCTATTAATTCGTCAAGTTTACTAGAAGACATTCTTACTCCATTAGGATGTCAAGTTATTAGGACAGAAGTAGGAGACATTAAAGTTGCTTGTGCTTTAAAGGATACTGGAGGTTTTTTAGGAGGAGAAAATTCTGGAACATACATGTGGCCTCGATATCATTACGGTCCAGATTCAATTGTAACAATCGCAACAATCCTACAAATGGTTTCCGAATCAAATAAAACCCTCAGGGAATTGTTAGAAAAAGTACCAAAATATCCGTTTTATAGAGAAGCAATTAAACTTAAGAGAGATATCCCTTTTACCGATGAAATAAACAAGAAAATTATTGACGAAATGAAAACAACTTTCGATTACCTTGGCAAGAAATTGATATCCATAAATAAGATGGATGGTTGCAGGTTTGATTACGACGAGGGATGGATTTTGATTCGACGGTCAGGCACTAGTCCGTATCTACGAATTTCAGGAGAGTCTACAAAATCTATTGAAAAATCCAAGGAAATGGTAAAAATATCAGAGCGAAAAATGCAAAAATTGGATTTAATTTAAACTAAACAAGGTTATACCTGTCCTGATTTAATTGCTGGAATATATTGTTCTTTGCAAATTCTAATAAGTTCGTTATTATGCTCGATCATTTTTTTTGCAATTTCAGAATCAGCCAAGAATTTTCTTTGGATTTCATCCGCTCTATCCCATAAATAAAAAGGGGCTTTTTCAAAAGGTACTTTCTCTTTAAATTCTTCATACCATGCTTCCGGTAGCTTGTTTTCTAGCTCGACATCAAGCATCTTTGCCAAGAAAAGCGACCAAGCTCTAGGTACAACGCTCATAAGATAACCACCACCTCCCAGAGCAAGCCAACGATTATCACAATATTCTCTTGCGCTTGTTTTTATAGTCTGAGCAATATCGCTATATCCTGATAGAGAGAATCCCATGTGTGTCAAGGGATCGAGGTAATGGGTATCCACGCCAAGTTGAGTTACTAATATATTAGGCTTGTATGCCTCGAGAATCTTTGGCAAGGTTGTCCTGAAAAGCTTGATAAACAATCTATCTGGCGTCCACCGTTGAAGCGGAAAATTGATGGAAAATCCTTTTCCATGACCTTTACCCGTTTCGTTCACCAGTCCCGTTCCAGGAAATAAAAACCGTCCATCTTCATGGTATGATATTGTAAGAACATTAGGATCGTCGTAAAACATCCATTGAACGCCATCTCCATGATGACAATCAATATCTAAGTAAGCTATTTTAATGTCGTTCTTCAAGGTTTTAAGGTGTGAAATTGCAACACCAATATCGTTGAATATACAAAAACCCGAAGCCTTGTTTCTCATTGCGTGATGAAGGCCACCTGCGGGATTAAACGCTATGGGAAAATTATCATCTAAAAATACTTTCTTGGCAGCTACCAAGCTTGCACCACATATCAATGTGGAAGCCTCGTACATGCCCTTAAAAATAGGATTATCTCCAGGACCCAGACCATAACTATAAGGCTTGATCGATTTATCGTTAGGATTATCGCTGATTTTTTTAACGACATTGATGTATTCAGGAGAATGAACTCTAGACAATTCGTCCGCCGTGCAATGACGAGGTTTTAGAACATGGAGCAGTTTGTTTTCTAATAGCCCTAATTTCTCAATCAAGCTGTACATCAGTTCTAATCTTAATGGCCTTAAAGGATGCGTACTTCCGAAGTTATACTCGTAATATTCCTTCGTGAAATAAAGCCCCACATTGTAGTTGACCATCTCTTGCTCTCAAGTAATGTAATACTTCGAAAGATTTTAAGCTATTCTTTTTCAAAAACTAACTCAAAAAATAATTCTTTTTCCCCCGTAGCAGGAGGAATCACCTTGATATTGCCGAATTTCTTGAAAATGTGAATGGTGTCTTTATTTTCAATGTGTATGTTTCCAAAAAATCCCCTCACTCCTTTTTCTTTCGCAATGATGATCAAATGGTGCAATAGAAACGATCCCAATCCGTATCCTCGCCATTTTCTTTTGATAATGAAATCGAATTCAGCCATATTAATCTTTTTATTAAGATGATACGAGGCAGTACCTATCATTTCTTGATCGGGGAGATTTCCAGTAAATGCCCCCAAGGAAAATGTATTTTGGTAATCAATATTAACTTCGGTTTGGGTTTTTGAGTGAAGGAAGTCCTTTTTCAACTCGAAATATCGAAGGTATCGGTCTCGTTCGTTAAGTGAATAATATAAATCTTTCAAAAGACTTTCGTCTGTTGTTTTTACGGGTCTCACCGAGATTTTATAATTTTTTCTGGTTTTATATATCGTCTCGTATTGCTTGGGATAAATGCATATATTACCTTCTTCGTCGCAGGCAAGCAATTGATCAGAGTAAATGTAATTGAGGGCTTTCGCTTGATCTAATAAGTCTTGCCTGAATTTTGGATGGGCAATGCATATGAGCTCTAATACCCTATTCCTTATCGTTTTTCCATGCAAATTGGCAACGCCCCATTCAGTTACTACATAATGCACATCTGCTCTTGGAAGGATAACTCCAGCGCCCTTGTCAAGCTGGACCACTATTTTTGAATGTTTTCCATCAATCGTCGTGGAAGGCAATACGATAATCGGTTTTCCTCCTTTGGAAAGCGCAGCACCGCGCATGAAATCAACATTATCACCAATTCCCGAATAAAATTTATAACCTTTTGTAGAAGCGTTTACTTGTCCCGTTAAATCGATCTCAAATGCTTGGCATATTGAAACCATCTTTTTATTTTGACTTATTATGTTAGGATTACAAACATAATCAGTAGGATAAAATTCGAAATATGGATTTTGGTCAATGAATTCATAAAGTCTTTTCGATCCCATCACAAAACTAGTTACAATCTTTTCGGGATGAAAATTCTTTTTTCGACAAGTAAGCACGCCTTTTTCTATCAGGGGAATGATGTGATCAGTTATAAAATGGCTGTGCATCCCGAGATCATTCTTTTCAAATAAATATTTCAAGCACGCATTTGGAAGCGTTCCCATTCCAATATGAATGGTTGATTTATTATCAATTAAATTCGCAACATTTTGGCCAATCATATTTGAGACATCGCGTTCTTTAAAATGAAACTCCAAAAGCGGAACATCGTTATACACGAAGAAATCTATTTCTTTCATGTGTATCGTGCTATTTCCCAAAGTTCTTGGCATTTGTGGATTTATTTCGGCAATAGTAAGAAAAGCAGACTGAGCTAAGGGTTTTGAAATATCGACATTAATACCAAGCGAGCAAAACCCAAATTTATCTGGAGGCGTGATTTGAACCAAGGCAATATCCACATATCTCCGCCCCGAAATAAACAAGCCAGGAATTTCACTCGCGTAAATTGGAGTATAATCGGATTGTCCCTTGTTTATTTCCTCTCTCAAAGTTCCTCCGATAAAAAAGGCGTTATGACGGAATAGGTCTTCTGCCTTATGCGTGAAATATTTTTCAGGCCATATCGTGAGGAAATGGATGATTTCAGTGTCAAGAAGCGTTTCTGATTGTTTAATCAGCTCTTTCGTGAGGGCTTGAGGTTCCGCACATCCAGTTCCAATAAACACCCTGTTTCCAGGAATGATTTTCTTTATGGCTTCTTCGGGAGTTATTTCCTTTTGCTTCCATTTTTCTCGCCAATCTTCAACTGGTTTTTCAACTTCCATTATAGGTTCCTAAAAATAATTATTCTGAACCAAGACAATATCTTAGGTATGTTATGATTAATTAACCAATGATCAATATAAGATTATCATTTTGATATTGTATTATATCTGAAAATAAAATTGGTTTGATGATATTTTAATAGTGAAACCATCATCTATTATTAACAAATGTTTTTAATAATCTTCCTATTGATTCGATATAAGCGATAAAAATGGATATTTTCATAATTTGGGAGCAATTATTTGAAAAAACTTAATTCGGAAATTTTAATGATTCACTTTTTTACCATATTGATTTATAAACTGCTTTTGAATATCATTACTAGAATTTATATTAAAAATACCTATTAAATCAAAAGAATGATTAAAATGATCAATATTTGTCAGAACAGGAATATTTCAATAATTAAAGCGAAAAAACAAAAGTCTGGAATAATATTCAAAAAAAGAGATAGTAAAATAGGATTTAAAAGGAAATTTCCTTATTTTATTTCATTTTTGATTTTATTATTGACAATTTTCTCAAGTATTACAAGTGA
>JBHLMB010000213.1:0-1826 GCA_048938565.1 Promethearchaeota archaeon
CCAATAGTCGTGGCAGACGCGTTAAGAGGTTATTGGATGTTACCAAAAAAACAATGGCCTAGCAATTTAATTGAGGCGGGAAAAACACTGTTAAAATGCTGGACAAATAGAGCAACAGATAAACCTTATATGTTCGGGCACGGAAAAAATTTCAGGACTCCTCGGGCACCATTTTTCTGGTATAATATTGGGACGGTCTTAGACTCTTGCAGGCATTATCCTGCTCTAATTAAAACAAAAGCTTTTAGAGAATTACTAGCCATTAGCTTGTTAGATTTTCCTTCAAGTGCTCAATTCGTCCCAAAAACCATTTATCGCTCCTTTAAGAGCTATTCGTTCGGTCAAAAAAAAGAGCCTTCCCCTTGGTTGACTTTCTTCTTATCGAGAATATACAAGGATGCTGTTGAATCTGATCCTGAAGTAATTAAATCTATTAAAAATATTAACGCAACAAAACTTAAAGGCTCTAAAGGGGGAGAAAAATATAAGAAATAACATTTTGAAAATTATTATACTCTCGAACTTTCTTGTTGTTTCTTATTTTACTAATTACATGGATCGAAACTAGTATAAAAAAAACATTGAGAAGATCCAAACGAATGCTTTTTTGAAATGGAGATGATATTCCAAAAATTACTGCGCTGCAAGAAACATGAGCAACTTTGCGCATAGAATCTGAAAGTCTATATCGAAATTGACTAAAGAGTAATCCAATGCTGGTTTAATGTAATTGTTAATGAACATTATGACGGTATACCATGTGCCATTTTTCGCTTGTACGGCATGAGCAAGACTAAGCACTCCTACATTTGATCCTCCCTTGTATGCGACCGCTTCCCATTGATTTACAAGCGCGCAGCCGAGACTTCTTCTGGTAGCGTTTAAATCCTTCACGTCGTTGATTACTTGAGCAACTTGAGTTGTGGTAAAATACCATTCTACTTCTTTTTCCATTGCAATATTCTCCCATGGATCTAAAAATAACAGCGGTATGTCATCGATATCCAGTTCATAAACTATGTCATCAAGATATGTCCTTTTTGCAGTGGGATCCATTGCCAAGTAGGTTGTTAAATCCGTGTTGTTTACCAAATAGCGTAACTTGAACATGTCTGCCGTTTTCAAAAGAGGAATGGAATAATCTAAAGGGAGGAAACTTTCTATATAACTTCTATTTAAAAATTGGATGAGGTGATCCGTGGCAGTATTGTCGCTAATTTCCATCATGTAATTGGCAAGCGTTTCCAAGGAAACCATGGTGCCATTGGCCCAAGTATGCATTACTCCTGAAGGGAGTGACTTGAGCTTGTCTAGTATGGGGATCTCAGTAGTCCAATTTACTTGCGGATCGGTTGTTATTTTTTCTCGTAGTGCTTTAAGCACGTAAAGCTTGAAGGTGGAACCTACTGCTTGCTTTTCTCCGGTCGTGCTATTGCACATTACAATTTCATCTCTAGTTATTAACAACGATTTGTTTCCTCCATCCGGGAAGTCAATAAATTCGTCAGTAATGTTATTCAAGGTAAAACTTGACAAATAGCTTTCAAGGAATGGCCCACAGCCAATAAAGAATTGATTAATCAAGTTATTATTTGCCAAGCCGATGATTCCGGTGATGTTTCCATTTTCCATCACGGAATGATAATTATAGACATCAATATCTACAGCAATTGCTCGAGCGTATTGGAATTCCCCATAATGAGCCTTGAATCGTTCAATTCCATACAATAAGTACTCCATGGGCACCTGTAGCTTGAAGTAGAAATGAAAGTAAGTCCCTAATTCTTCTGCATCATCCGCTTGAAACACATTTTCGAGTAAACCCT
>JBHLMB010000213.1:1836-5418 GCA_048938565.1 Promethearchaeota archaeon
GATATCCTGATCTTTATCCCCTTTTGGATAATTATATACTACAACAATAGTGATGGTTGTTGCCCCTATTAGGATTGATGCAATCATCGCTATCATAATGATCTTTTTTCTTTCCATCTGAATACCCTCGATCTTAGTTTGATATGAATTTTATTTGATTTCTTTTTAATATAATTTCACATTAGTGTTCTTTTTTTGAATTGTAAAGGATTTCTAATTTTTTTTAATTCTATCAAATAATAGTTAAATAAATAGAACAATGGTATATAAAGGTATGAGGGTTATTTTTGCAGTACTTGATATTGACCACGCTGTAATTAATAAAATTAAAACTAATTTATATTAAACAGCTCATGTAAATTTCCCATTTAAAGCAATTTTAGATAACTCAGGGAGTATGGAAAACAACCTCTTTCTGGTTCTTTTCGTTCTTTTTAGATCGTAATTTTCCATTTCTTGTATCCCATACGCTTCTCATATTTCCTCGTGAAGTTACTCATCGCTATTTTAAGAATTATTCATTTGGCCAAAAAAAGGCTCCTTCACCTTGGTTGACTTTCTTCTTGTTAAGAACATACAAGGAGAGCTATTAAAATCTATTAAAACTATCGAACCAACAAAACCTTAAGGCTCTAAAGGAGTAGATAAAGATAAGAAGTGATATTTTTTAAATCTCAATTACTTTTCCTTGTTTTGTTGTTTTTCGGTTTGATTAAAATGATGTGGATTTTTCCAAGTATAGCAATTACAAGCAATAAGATTTGCATCCATAATATTGAAATAAAAAATAATGAAATAATAATTGTTGTCCACCAGTGGATAAACTTGTAAACTTTTATTTTTAAAGGAAGCCCTTTCCCTTCTCGATAATCTCGAATTATTTTACCAAATATTTTATTATTCATTACCAATTATAAGCTCTATTTGAACTTCTAGCAAAACAAGTTGCGGATATAAGGAGAAAGGGCGTTGTGGGGAGGATCGGAAAGACAATACCAATTATTCCTAATAACAAGGTTGTTATCCCGTCAAAGTAGTATAATCCTTTTTTTATTTTACTTTGGGACACTAGGGATCTATCTGAAGTTTGTTCATTATGCTCTTAATCAGATTTTTCTGCTATCGCCACTATTGTTCATTCCTTATTTTCCAACATTATTCATAAAAATTATTGATATGATATATAAACAACAATGCTTTTCTCAAGAATTTAGAAAAACCTTATAAACTCGAAAATTTTCTTGTTTTTATGGAAAAAAATTCTAATTCTGGGTTAAATAAGCCAATATATATGTATCTGACTATTAACGAACATATAGAACCACTCGATCGCGGGGATTGCTATGAAGATCCTCTTGATGAAGCACTAGTGGAAAAGAAATATGGTGAGACGACAGGTGGGGGCACAATGCAAACTGGATCTGAATTTTTAGGAAAAGAAGAAAAGATGATTGAATATGCGGGGATAGATGTGGAGTTAACCGATATTGAACACGGCATCCCGTTCGTAATAGAGACATTAGAAATAATTGGTGCTCCAAGAGGGTCTAAATTACAATATATTTTAGATGATAAAGAAATAGAAATATTTTTTGGAACTCACGAGGGGATCGCAGCGTATTTTTCACCAATGACTTCTGATGACGATTGGGATTATATGAAAAAAATATTGGAAAGACACCCTGATATTCGTATTTATGCTCGATATTGGGAGGGATCAGGGACTGAAATGTTCGCCTTATATGGGCCTTCCAAGAATGTCCTGCAAGAAGTTATTGATGACTTCTCCAAAACACGCTTGCTTGAAGATAAGATTAGAATAGAACAGTTAACTCCTTGAAATTTTTATAGTTGATTTAATATTAAAAATAATCATCAATCTTCTTATTCCCGGGTGAAAAGCGCCTTTCCAAGCCTTTTCTCATGCCTGGTAGCTTGAAACAATAATCTGGAATCATGCTTTTAAAATAGCGAGAGTTTTTGCGTTCTGATATGTGCTGAGATTCGTATAAGGTCTTGAATATTTCATTTCCTAAAAATTGTATATCACTGAAAAAAGATATTACGGGACGATTTTCACTTACCTTGTTGACAATCACACTGAGCGAATCATTATATTGGCTAATTATTCCGTTTTCGTAAATGACATTAGTTTTTTTTGTATTTTCGTTATATAAACAGATAATACAGCGAGGCCATCTTTTATGAAAATAATTCAGGACAACATCAATAACATCGTGTTTAAGTGCTACGATTCCATATAATACGCCACGATCGTTGATTTCCGTGCGTGTAAATTGCTTGGCTCTATATGCTTCTTTTGAAACCTCTCTCATCATTTTAACAAATTTTTTTGCTTCTAAAGTTCCTAAATTTCTTAATTCTACATCGGAAATATCTTTTAGTTGCTTCAATAAATAAGGTGAGAAGTTTGCATGTCGCGGAATGTACCTTATTATCTCTTTTTTTGAATAACCCCTTGCTCTTCCAACGACTTTTAAAGGATCACTGCATTCTTTAATTTTTTTCATTGAAATCCTCCTTATTGAACCTTATATTCGTAGCCGTCTATGAAATCCGTTAAAGTCGTCTGATTATTGCCTTTTAAATTTAAAAAAGGATCCGCTCTTTTCAATACTACCCCTACTGTCTTAAGGTCTTCCCTTCGCTTGAATTGAAATTTCTGAGATCGTAAATTTATGATCCTTTTGGCCGATATTGGCCCTATTCCTGGAACTCGTAATAATTCAATATAAGACGCTTGATTTGGATCCATCTTTCCATGTTCCTTGAAATACTGTCTTGCAAAATGGATTTTTGGATCTCCTTTTGGAAGATTACCATCCTCGTTGAGGATTTCTTGAACATCACCAAGTTTGTAATGATATATTCGAAGTAACCAATCTGTTTGGTATAAGCGATGTTCTCTATCCAAGGATTCTGCTTGTTTACTAGCAAAAGGTGTTCCTGAAATGGGGATAAATGATGAAAAATACGCACGCCTCATATCTACTTTCTTATATTGCCAATCAATCCTACTGAGAAGATCCCAATCAGTTTCATCTTCGGCAGCACCCACAACAAATTGAGTTGTTTGCCCGCTATTTAAAATTGGAGCACCATCCCAACAAAACTTTTTATATCCATTTTCCCTCCGATCCTTAAGCATTTTTTCTTGATAGTGATTTTTAACATCCTGCTTCATGTCATTTATTGCTTTAAATGCCATTTCGTTATGCTTGATTCGCATTGATTTTAACCACTTTTGTCTTGTTATTATGTCATTTGTGAAGTCTTTTTGTTCGGCAATTTCCGCCAAATATTCCCTTGTTGAGGCTTCTGAATTAATTGAAATTCGATCGGATAATGTTATGGCTTCTTTTAGAAGATGCTGACTTAAACCTGGCAAGCATTTGAAGTGAATGTAGCCTTGAAAATGGTATTTAAATCTTAATAATCGTACAGCTTCTAACATTTCCTCTGTTACATCATCAGCACTGCGTTTTACTCCCGAAGATATAAAAATTCCTTCCACTACATTCATTGAATATAATTTCATAAAAGTGCGAGCGTATTCTTCAG
>JBHLMB010000214.1:0-5408 GCA_048938565.1 Promethearchaeota archaeon
AAATCAATTATGTTTTCTAAATCGGCATTTTGATTATATGCCAAAACTAATAGATATAATTCACCTTCATATTGTTGTGTTACCGAAATATACCAACTTTCACCTTCTGGTACGAATTCTAACATCGAACGCTCTTTATTTAACTCGTGTATCGTCCATAGTTTTACGAATAGATCTTTAGGGGGAAAAGATTTAGCAGGAGGGTACTGAATTATGGGTTCTGGACCAATGCTTTTACTCCAACGGACAACAATTATTCTTTCCACGGGTCACCAATTTTGCACATTTTATTTCAATTTGATTGAGAAGTAATCAGGAATGAGATCTAAATATTTTCTTGTAAAATGCTTTTCTAAAAGGGGTTCAATTCGACTTTTCCACTTATACACATCAACACCACCTAAATCTTTACCTATTTGAAAGTTATTTTCTATATCCTGAATAAAATAACCTAGTTTATGTCGTACTACACGCAGATCTTCTAACAAAACAAGAGCAAATATGATGGATCTATTAGAACTATATCCAAAGAGGATCTTTTTACCTCCATGATCTATGATTTTAAGCTTTTGTTGCTCTCTTGTAATTTCCTCTAGCATTGCAATGAGTCCAATGAAACCTCCACTGACGAGGTCTGCATCGATTAGATCCTTTTCGAGCTCCTTGAAAGTGTGTCCAAAGAGGAGCATCCCAGATTCGTGAATTACATATAGCCTTAGGAGCTTATCTGGCCAATTTTGTTCCTTTACACTAATAATTTCTTCCGTGTTTGAAAGAAAAAACATCGATATTACAAGGCAAAAAAAAGCAAGCCCTATTAAGAATAATCTAGCATTATTTTCATCAACAATAGAAATAGCTACTAAATTTCTAAGAATTAACCAATGCAAGCTATATCCAATAAAAAAACATGTTATACAGGTTGAAAAGGTTATTCCAATTACCCTTCCAAGGTGTTGCTTAAGGGCTATTTCATTCATTATAAGGGGAATTGCCATTATATTCGATAATAATGCGATAATGATAATTGCAATATCAAAATATTTTATTGTTAGATTGAATAAACCAATAAAATTAGCAATTGATATGATCAATATAACATAAGAGAGAGAAGCTTTTCTACCAAAGAAATCGAAAATAGAACCAACTAACATCGTTGTTACAATAATAAATCCAATAATTATGATTATTGTTGCTATTAATTCAAAGCTTGAAAAATCTGCAATGCTTAAAACTGAGATCTGTTCATATGGAAATACAAGCCCAGTTGTATAGAACAAGAATCCAAGTAAAGTGATATATGTCAGGATAGTTGATTTTAATTTGCCTCGATCTATATTTTCTTCAATTGGTTTGTAGGGCTCTTCCTTTTCTCTATTCTTGTATAAAAATGTTAGCGATAACGCAATGATTATTGAAGGAAAGATCAATAGTATATCGCTAAGAGCCAAAAATATTAAAAAAAGACCAATTATCCCTCCTGAATAAATGATTAGAAGTGCGATTATTCTTCCTCGCTCTAATATTGTTGTAAAATCTAAGAAAAACATTACAAAAAACATAAATTCAATACCTGCAATTAAAGAACTAAATAAAAGAAATATTTCTGCAATGACGGCTATTTGTCTGAAGACGAGAACCTGCAAGAGATTTAAAGTTATAGATGTAATTAAAACGATGAAAATTGCAGAATATTTATTACCTCTTAATTTATCAATTAAAAACCCGCCGAAAATCAATCCTGCCAAGAAACCCCCACCAAATGAGAGAAGAGTTGGGAGATTATCCCATTTTATTCCACTAGTATCAATAACAATAATGAAAATATTGCTTCCCATGAGTAATTCGCAACAGGAGAACAAAAGGAATAGAATAAAAAATTGCCGTCTTGAAATTTCTATATCTTTACTTATCTCTAAATAGGTTTTTTTAACGAGTGAACTCAAAATATTTTTTTTCTTTTTATGATTATCTGTTTCTGCCTTTTTTGACATTTTTCTCTCAACTATTTTTGTAATTCCATTTTTATATGATATGAAGTAGGAAATTAAATAATTTATATAATAGTTTTTTTATATTATTTCAATTTATCATTCTAATTAATAAAGTGAATATAATGAAAATGAGCAAAAGAACCTATAAGAGATAAGAATATTATTTAAAAAAAGCTCGGATATTTAGTTCTAATATCGTCGATGGACTTTACTAAATCAGATATTACATTATGGTTATGATCAAAATTAAGATAATCTGTCATCGTAGATATTATTAAATTGGCGCTCATAATGTCTTCCTTAGATAGATCATCCTTTTTCCTCCCATATAATTCGTCTAATTCGTCAACATGCCATTTTAGTTCGTTTCTTAATGATTCTTCCAAGATTTTATCATAATCTGCGCTTAAATTCATTCTAACACCTAAATATTTGGTATATATTCTTGAGTTACTTAAATTATAATTTGTTTAAAAATACGGAGGGATTTTTAGTTTTTTCATATTAGTGAAACGAACTAAAATCTAATTATACTTCTTTATAATCAATTAAAGTATTTTTAATGAGAATTATTGCACAAGGTAAGACATTATCAGAGTTTTAAATAGGAGGATTATCTAGTTTAACCTTTTTTCTATGAATTTTTTTTTTTTAATGCGTTTTCATAAATTTCTTGATACAGGTTATTCCCTGTTGAATCAATAGCTACAATGAGCGGTCCGAAATCCCTAACTTCTAGCATCCAGATAGCTTCTGGAGTTCCCAAGTCAACCCATTCAACACTATTTACCTTGATAATGGCCTTAGCGGCAATTAATGCGGCACCTCCAGTAAAAGCTAGATATACAGAACCATAGGTTTTCAAGGCTTTTGCAGTATTTTCATCCATACCTCCTTTTCCTATGATCATTCGAACGCCTGTTTTTTCTACGAATATTGGCTCTAATAAGTTCATGCGAGCGCTAGTCGTAGGTCCGGCTGCGATGATTTTCCATCCTTCCCCTTTTTGCTGTACAACTGGACCACAGTGATATAGGGCAAGATCCTTTGTTTTGAATGGAAGTTTTTTTTCTTCGGCAAACAACTTCAAGGCTCGCTCATGAGCTTCATCCCGTGCCGTAAAAACAGTGCCCGAAAGAAAAACGATATCTTTAACTCGAAGTTTGCGAATTTCCTCCTCTTTTAAAGGTGTTTTTAAGCGAAATGTTCCGATCTTCTTTACACCTCGTGCGTTGTGTATTTCACGTTCCCTTCTTTTGTGATTATGGCAGAAGCGCGCCTTGCAGCCCAGCATTGTATTACCACGCCTACCGGAAACGATGCGGGATGACGCATTGCGACTTCAATATGAACGCCCAATGTCGTTGTTTCTCCTCCCAAACCCATTGGTCCTATACCTAAGTCATTAATTGCATATTCTAAGTCTTCTTCGATTGATGCAATGATCTCATTCGTGTGTTTTTGACCCACGGGTCTTAAAAGTTGTTCCTTGGCAAGTTTCAAGCAGATGTCTACGCCGCCTCCAATTCCTATTCCTATGATGATTGGGGGGCAAGGCTTTCCTCCTGCCTTAATTATGGTATCCAAGACAAATTTTTTTACACCTGTTAGCCCTTGAGCGGGGTTTAACATTGCGACATTACTGACATTTTCTGATCCTCCTCCCTTAGGAAACACGGTGATTTCTAAATCAGATCCTTTAACTATTTTCCAATTTATCCATGGAATGAAGGAGCCAACATTATCACCCGTATTTTCTTTAGTAATGGGATTAACAGCATTTGGACGTAATGGGATTTCAGTCGTTCCCCTTCTCACGGCCCGTATTATAATATCTGTTAATTCCTCAATTAGAGGGAATTTCGTTCCTACGGATATGAAAAAAGTTTGAATGCCCGTGTCCTGACATATGGGAAGGTTTTCTTCTTTTGCTATTCCAATATTTTTCAATATAGCCTTAAGCTGTTCTCGAGCAATTTGATTTATCTCGTTTTTCAACGCACGTTTTATTTGTAGGATTACATCAACGGGAAGCTCAGTTGCTGCGAGTCGCAAGAGATTGACAATGATATCTTCCAAATGAGAGGATTCCACGATATTCTCTCCTCCTAATTTTAATATATATTTATATGAATTATGAATTTAAAATGGAAAATCATATCCTTCTAATTTTAACTCTTTTTGCATTGTGATTATGTCTTGCTGTAAGTTTTTATTGATTGGGATACCAATCTTTTTCCTCTGTTCTTCTGCAAGATACTCTTTTTCTCCTGCAGTGTAAATCCTTTCTGCCCCAGGTTCTTTTTTAGCAGTTCTTAAATCCCTCATTATGTTTCCTGCAATTTTTTTAAAGGTAGATAATGGCAAAAAACTTTCTATATTAATTGCCAAAAAAAAATGCCCAACTTTTAATCTTTTTTGACCGTCCTCAACAATACCAATCGTGTCCCTCAAGTATATCCCATCTTGTAATGCTGCAGATAAGATCTCGACTAATGTAGCATACCCATATCCTTTATATCCTGATGTATCTTCACCCCTGCCTCCTAAAGGAAGCAATGCGGCTTTCTTTTTTGCCATATCTGCTAAAATTTTTTCAGGATCAGTTTCCGTCTTTCCATCGTCTGTTATTATTACACCTTCAGGTAAGGGTTTTTTTATTCGGTTATACACCTCAACCTTACCTCTCTGAATGATTGAGGTTGCGCAATCAAGTAAAAACGGGTGTACCTCGTCTGTAGGGGCTCCAGCAGTTAGGGGGTTAGTCCCTAATATGGGTTCTACTCCAAAAGTAGGTGGAATAGAAGGGCGAGCATTTGTGACTACTAATCCGATCATTCCCTCTTTAATGGCCATTAAAGAATAATATCCTGCAATGCCAAAATGAGTGGAGTTTCTCACCGCTATAGCACCTAATCCATATTTTTTTGCTTTTTCTATAGCCATGCTCATTGCCTTATGAGCTACCACGTGCCCCATTCCATTTCCTCCATCTAGCAAGGCAGTTGTAAGCCCTTCATTGATAACCTTAATTTGAGTATTGACCTCGTAAATTCCTTCTTTTATTCGATCGTAATACATTTTACATCGCTGTATTCCATGTGAATCGATGCCCCTAATATCGGATGTAATCAATACCTCTGCAATGATTTTAGCATCATTTTTAGGGACTCCACATCCAATAAATACATCCTTCATGAAATTTTCTAAAGTTTCAGCGTCGATATGAGCAATCTCTTCGTCCATCTTGATAACTATTTAATACTTTCCTATTATAATATTTATAAATATATGGGGTACAAAAGGCAAGAAAGGCATTTAATGAAAAGCAGTGGGAATCAGGTTTAGTACTTGCTAACTGTAAGGCTTGCGGCGAATGTGAAAAACGTTGCCCCAATAATCTCCCTGTGCTAG
>JBHLMB010000215.1:0-5381 GCA_048938565.1 Promethearchaeota archaeon
TTCTTCTCTTTTTTCAATTCAAGCTAGGAAGCTCCCTCGGCAAGGTAAGTGAAAGCACTATGAGAATATTTGGTGCCCTATTTTCTGTCGTGATGATAGGTGAATTTATCGTGTTAACTTTTTTATTGTTATCACAAATCCTGTTAATCCATTTATTACCCCCACTAGATAACATCATTTTATCGTCTTATTTTTCATTAATTGCAACGAGTCTTGTAGCTTACCTCTTTTCGCTCAAAAAAAAAAGCGCAGAATGTTAGCAAGGTCCTAAGTTTCACTTCGCTCCTAGTGCTTCCTGTCGTTTCATCTTGGTACATTGCATTACTAGTTTTAAATTCTTATTTCATTTTTATAGTACCGGCCCTCATGTTTTGCTTGTTAGCACACTTTCCAATACTCTTCCTGTTTAGAAATGAGGTTAGTACAACAACAACAAAAACAATCTTATTCGTAAACAGCGTGGCTTTGTGGATATTCATTGTTCTTATTCCATTAATCGTTGTTTTAGAGAACTTCTTTGCAATAACGATCGATGTGGTTAACTTGATGCTCGTAATAACCTCTATAGCTCTATTTTATATCAAATGGTTGATTAAAAAAATAGATTTATACGAGAACCTCCAATCTCTACTTTCCAAATGCCTTTCTTTCATATTCTATGTATTCACGGGTATGGTCGTGTTTTATTATCCATATATTTTTCTTCAAGGTCCTCTTTTTACAATACTACTTCCACTCATATTATCCTCATTATATCTTTTCGTTCCAACTAGCATTGCCTATAAATACAAGATTTTTAATCAAAGCTGGTTGAAATATTTTATTTTCTTGAATAGCCTCGTGTTATATTTTCTTGTCATTACAATTCCCATTTTTATTGGACTCGAGCTGAATATCAGGCCAACTTCCGTCTTCATTGTAACTCCAACGCTAGTCTTGGTCTTTAGCCTGCTTATATTTATAGAAAAAGTAGCCAAGAGGGTTAAGATATCCCCAAAGTTAGTATTAAACATTAAATTAGTACAAGCCCCGACTTGGTTTGCAATATCCTTGATAATAACTTCGTCGTATGTTTATAATGTTTTTGCTTATAACTTACAGGGTTTTTTCTTTCTAGGAAGCATTCTATTGATCTTTTTTGGATTAAATATTGGTACATGCTTTCTTATCAATCTTTTTGAAAAGGCATCGTCGACAGCAGAAGAGCAAGAGCTGATTTATGCAAAGTATAAAATAATAAACGAAATATTCAAGACTATTGTATATTACGGCATCATGCTCTCACTTGCAATATTGACCATTTCTTTGGTTGAATATATCGTATCATTCAATCCAATAATAGCAGCGGAATCTCCCGTGTGGATATTCTCTTTGGAAGCTACAGCTTTCATAATCGTGATGTTTGGATACTTAAAAACTACGGAAAAGCTTATTGATCGTCCCTATCCAAAATTAAATGAATGGATCTTACTTCTCTCGTGGTTGTTATTGAAAAGTTTTCTAATACTAACCGTGGTGTTATTTCCATCACGAGAATTAACTTTTTTAAACGCCCCAATTGCCTTTTTCTTATTTTCAATCTTAACACCTATTACAATCTATCATTTAGACCAAGCCAATAAATTGACGCAAAAATCAAGAAATGCACTTAAAAATGCAGGGCACATACTGTTTATTTTATCAATGATCTTTTTCTACATTGCCTTATTTCTACTGGTTACCCTACAAATCGATTTCTTCGTAAACAATATAGCAATTCTTATCTTTTTATTGAGTAGTAATTTATTCTTACTTTCCAATTTATTTTTATCGAGACTTAAATTTCTCGTTGAATCTGAATCGCTCAATGATGTATATGGAATTTATTTTTCCTTTATAGGCCTATGGTTGTGCTTGCTTTACATTATACCTGAAGTTGCTATGGTTCTCCTATTAGCAGGATCCTTGATCATATTTGCTTATCGCAAAAATAGCATTATCAATAAAATGCTTGTTTACCTTTCTATTTCACTTTCTTCCAGTCTAGTAATACTCTCATTATTAGATTTTAAATTTCTTGCATCTGGAATACCATTAGGCTTTTATGTGATTGTATTCATCTCTTGCTTGATCATTTCAGTTGGCATATCTGTTTTGTTAAACCTCTCGAAAAACAACACTTTTGATTGGTTGCTTTTTCATGGATCTTGTGCAACCTGGTCATTAGTCTACATAATGACATATTTCCCCAATATATTATTGCTTTACAACATCACGATATCTTTATTTATTTTTCTTTTGTTTGTGGGAATCACTTTGTACTTTTTGAAGGACGAGAAATATCGCCTTTTTATAAGACCTTCAATAATCCTATTAGTATTTGATATTTTCAGCTATCTTTCGTATAGATTTTTTTTCATTAATCAAGCTCATGGCATCTTAAATCCCCTATTAACCCTTACATTGACCATAATCGCAACCGATATCGCATTTGTATATCTTTATCGAGACTTAAAGGATGACGCTCGACAGAGGTCGTTTTCAATCGCGTTGGGTTCTCTGATTATTGCGCTCCCTGCGTTTATTGGAATGTTCTTGATTAGTTATTCCATTATCACGCTTGAATGGCCTTATGCTCTCACGATTGCTCTCAATATTCTGATATTTTCTTATTTCTTATCAGTAGGAATATACAACTGGAAATTTTCTCGTATTATATGGGAAACTGGATGGTGGGCGTGGAATTTACTTCCAATTTTCAATGTTTTTGTCATATATCAGGGAGTATCTGGTGTAGATGTTTTGACGAATGCTATTCAAGTAGCAGGAACTCAAATTAGCGGATCCATCATACTTACAGCTATAATATTTACATTACTTTATTTACCTGTCATTTATACAAAAATTAAGAAATATTTTTATGAATGTTTGCTTTTCGTGTGGGGAGAAAGCATTGCCTTAATCATTTGGATTACTCTCAATATATTTCTTGGAGAACCTTTACTAATTACACTTTCCACGGTAATTGTTGGAATTATCTTATTGATGCCCATACTTTATAAATTAGGTCGTTGGCGGTTTGTTTCGTTTTTCTGGTGGATATTAACGATTATTAATGCTTCCTTTATTACTGCTCTTTTAATCGCTAACGGAGTTGAATTGGCCATATCCATCTCAACTGGAGTAATAATTGGTAGTCTTTTCTTTATGATTTATTCCTATTTCCCTAATATTAAAAATAAAATATTATACGCAGTTTTATCATATATAATCTTAATTTCAGGAATATTCTCCCTTATATCGTTTGTCACGTATTATATTATATTTAATCCATTAATTTCCATAAACATTGAGAGTATTATTATCGCGTTTAGCTTATTTACTTCCAAATACTTGAGATTTGAAAGAATGGATCCCAAGCGTTACATACACTTGTTCATTTCGATTCTCCTTATATGGCACTTTTCTTGGTTGACTTACAACACTTTTTCATTAATTCAAGGTCTTGAACTTTTTTCAGTGTTCCTAGCTTCTGCCGTCCTTGGAGGTACCCTATTTGTTTTTAATCACTACGAAATGCTCATTTTTAAGATAAATAAGTCGATACCTTGGTTGATAATGGCTTTTGGCGTCTCATTTGCCGTTCTTTCACTATGCTTTCTAGTAATTCCTTCATTATTTCTAAATCTAGCACTTTTCATTTCGGTTAATATTGCTTTTGCTTTCTTTTGGGTTGGAAACTACAAATACTTACTATGGTATTTCTTCCCAATTCCGCTTTCCTTGACGATACAGGAAGTTTTATTATTAGAAAATATCTTCCAACCTTTATGGATGATTTCATTACCAATAACATACATCTTAGTGTTTCAGATATTCGTAAACTCTTTCAATTTATTATTCAGAAATAGAAAATCGCATAGATCATTTTTAAAATTTTACATAAATCAAAATCGAGTAAAAATTCACAATTTTTATTGCCTGACAATAAATTCAGTATTGATTTCAATGTTTCTCATGCTAATCGTGCCTTTCAGCCTGGTTAATCAAATATTCACTTTTCTCATTTCTTTTTCATTGTTAATGCTATTTACATTGAATTATGTGAATAAATCACGGGTCACAATGAATATCGGAGGCTTGCGAGTGGAGGAACATGTCAAGATATTTATCGCCATTACATGGATTCTATTATATGTCGAATTGACAATATTGGCTTTATTTCTAAGTATTGAGCAAGTAGGAATACTTATTGGAATGTTGATCTCGTCTTGCATATTAGTTTTATGCGCGTTCTTGGATAGTAGCGTAGTAGAACAAATCAACAGCCCAATATTTAATCTAGTTGCGTTTTCACTCTTTTATGGTATCTTTCCCTTCGCATCAATATCCCTCTTACTTCAATATGAACTCTTTACTCTTGTTTCAATCACGCTTGTTGTATTGCTTGAAACAATTTTTATTCATTACATATTATACTTGGTACATCAGATTGGAAAAGGAAAGAAAACAAAAATCATTAAGAACACGGGTAGAAGCTTGATCATATTTTTCACTTATTTAGAATTATCACTTTTGTGTTTTGGGAGCCTAATGTCCTTCTTAGCAATTATTGAAAGCATATTAACATCCCAGATTGTGTTGATGGTGCTAGTTTTAATACACTTGTTCGTTAGAAAGAAAGAGCCATTAGTCAAGTTGTATTATCTTACATTTAACATCACATTCTTTAGTATCTCATTGACTATTTTCGTGTTAATGGCACTAATGGTAGAGATCAATAGCATTTTCATTAGCATAGGAGCATTGGTGTTTGTTTCGATGCAATTAATCACAAACCAAATACTCTTCGTCGTGCGCAATAAATTTAATTCAGGTGATAGGCATAACGAGAAGAGAGCAGAATCCATTACGAACTCAAGAAATATAATGCTAAGAATTATTGGTACGCTGATATATATTTTATTAAATGTTTGTGTTATTCATGGTCTCATTTTACTAAATATTGATCCCCCTGTCATTATCCTGATAGTCAGTCTTATCAATCACAGCTTCATGAAGCTAGATCGCACTATACTTAAGCTCATAGGAAACATTGCAGGATATTTAGAAGTATTATTTCTTGGTATATTAATAATTTTGTCCTTGATCTTTCTCGTTGAAGTGGCAAGTATCATTCTACTACTTAACGAAGTATTGATTATTTTCTTGATTGCGTTGATTTCATTGATTGAAACATTTATTTTCTATTATCTTTACCGCTTAATGTGCTTAATTGAAAAAGGAGTGAGGCTTAAAAACACTAAAAAAGCAGTAGGGCGTTTTATCGTTTTTATTACATATTTAGAATTATCAATCCTATTTTTTGGATTATTAATCCTATCTTTTGGATTCTTTGAAAG
>JBHLMB010000216.1:0-5379 GCA_048938565.1 Promethearchaeota archaeon
TAATTTTGGATTATTATCTCAATTTGGCGCAATTGGACATATAGGTGTTTGTTTAATGATAGATGCGCCCACGATTAGCTCAATGAGCATACATGGATTATTAGAAACAAACTCAAGTAGTGGTCATCCACTATTAAAGGCAAAATATAGTGGAGTTATTGAAGTAATACTTACTCTAACGCGAAACAATTGTATATTTATGGCCTCAGGTGATTTTGCTTTAGCATTAACAAATGTAGCTCATTTAGATGTTATGGGCGAGATATTCTTGAAGAAAGATTTTCAATCCAATTTTGCAGAAGGATCGATAATCGGTAGAATAAATTGTGGAGCAATAACGCAATTGTCCGCATCGGGACAAGCTACATGGTTTATATCCAATGAAAAACAAATTCTACAGGCACAGCTAACATTAAACATCTGTGACTTCTCCATGGGAACTGGAGTAGAGGGTGGATTCTTTTTAGGAAGAAATGCAGATAGAGATGAGGTGTGGGTTTTACGTTCTGGCCATCCAGATTTCAGATATCCTGATTCAACTCTACCAGAAAAATTAACTGGTTTTTTTGCTTATTCCCAAGTTTCAGATAGTATTAATATCGTGGTTCTTAGTGGAGGTTATACACTTTATTTAGGGCTTGGAGCTTTTACACAACCATTAATTGATTCATCTTCAGTTCATTCAGTATCCGGACTCTCAATTTATGGAAGAGCTGGTGCACACATTCACGGGGAGATTTTGGGGGGTTTAGTTAGTGCTTCTGCGTGGGGACTACTTGACTTATATTTTCCCCCTCTTTACTTTTCTGGGACTGTGGGTTTAAAGGGATGTGTTTTATGGGGTATATGTAAGACTCTTCACTTAAATGTTAAATATGATCATAATGGATTTGATATCGATTGGTAGGAGGTATAAATATGAATTCTAAAGATGATAATAAAAAATTGCAATTATTGAATGCCACTTCTTCAGATAGAGACGATTCAGGAAAAGTATTTATTGTGCTTTATTGGAATAAAAACGACGAATTTGAAGGCTATAATCTCTATAGAAAAGAAAAATCAATTGCTAAGTATCCTAATAAGCCGATAAATGGAGATAAACCCATAAAGTTAGTCGATAATTTTATGGATTTAAAAGAGAAACTTGCTGATAATAAAGATTGGGAGTTATTAGAGGACGTCTTTACAAATAGTAGATTGAAGGAAATAATCGTTAAGAAAGGTAAACTTGTCTCCGATCTTTTTAAATTGAATAAAGAAGTGAGGGTTGAAATCGATGATACAAATAAAGTCGATATTAAACATATTTTTAAAAATCCTCTTAAACAAGAAGAAATAAACCATCTGAAGGACCTCGAAAATTTTAATTTATCAATGAAATTAATAACAGGATTAGCCTATATTGATGAAGAAGTAATTGCGGGAAAAGAATATTTTTATGAGCTTAGAGGAATAAAAAATAAAAACGAATTCTTTGTAGACGATACTAAAGTTACTGC
The DNA here is from genome assembly GCA_048938565.1 of Promethearchaeota archaeon. GTDB lineage: Archaea > Asgardarchaeota > Lokiarchaeia > Sigyniarchaeales > SOKP01 > FT1-020. The sequence continues at coordinate 1,503 of JBHLMB010000216.1, forward strand.
TGGAAAATATATTCTGCCAGATCCACCATCTGGTTTTAATTTAATGGCTGGTGATAACCAAGTTTTAGCATTATGGAACCGAAATCAATATGCTTTTGGTTATTCGATTCAAAGAAGAAGAGGGTTACCCAATTTTTGGGTGCCAATAAGTAATTCGATAGTTTTTTCGGAAATTGAAAAGGATCTTAAAGGAGTACCGCTAAATCCAAAGAGATCCGGTTTTCTTGACTTTCAAAGATGGGATCAAGAAGGATTTCCAGACACCCATCAGGTTCTTGGGAACGAAATAGAAGGTCCAAAAAATCGAGTACATTATGAATATAGAATAGCGTCAATGGATATTCTCAGAAGAACAGGAGCGTGGTCTTCTATAGAAAGCGCGATCCCCCAGGACACTACTAAACCGTCAGTCCCAAGGGATATCCATGCGGATTATGTGGTTAAATCTCCGTTGGAAAAAAGTAATTGATGATGTTTTAGTGCATAAAGAGAAATTAAATGTGAATCAGAGCTATAAAATCTTTCGGTCCGATAATCCAGAAGAGATAGGTATTCTTGTTGATACTATAGATATCACCCTTACTGATCATAATATTGAAGAAATTTCCTGGGAGGATTTTAATTTAACTATACCAGAATATGGTGAAAAAGAATATTGGTATCGCTTAAAATGTGTTGATAGTTGTGGAAATGAAAGTGAATTCTCAGCAAAAGTTTTAGGGATCGTTCCTGACATAACACCACCTGGTCCTACTCAAGTCTTGAGTTCTAAAGGTGAAAGTGATAAAATAATTATATACTGGGAACAAAATAATGCACCTGATTTATCGGGATATCAAATCTACAGATCTATCTGTAGAAAGAGGTTAGATCCGATAGATGATTATTCGAGAAATTGTAATGATTTCTTATTAATAGGAGAAATTTCAAAACAAGAGGCAATTAAAAGATTAAATGAAACGGGTTCTATTTATTACGAGGATACAACCGTACCACTTGGTTCACCCATATGTTATGCTTATTGGGTTAGAGCTTATGATACTTCGGGTAATCTTAATTCTGGACGATTTAGTGATTCTTGTCCCGAGGAAGGATCATATATTTGTCAAAAGTTACACGATTCAATACCCCCCCCTATACCTTTTATTGTTGGTTTAAATGCTCGCAATAGAGCAGTTCTTGTTGAATGGATTAGTTCACCCATACAAGATCTATATGCATTCCATGTATATCGCTCTGAAAAGGAAGAGGAACCTGGAATAGCCATAGCGCGCGTTTATTTGGATGGGTCCTTTATTTTATTAGAAGAAACTATCAATGATATGGAATTTCAGGATCCAGGCTGCAGTAATCTTTCAGTCGAGCCATTATATGATTCAATACAATTAAGTTATCTTGATACAGGTTTAGACGATAATAAAGAATATTGGTATAGGGTTTCTGCAATAGATAATTTAGGGAATGAAAGTGAAAAAAATAATATTGAAAATATTCCTGCTATTAGTACATTTACTTTCAATAGAAATTTACCCGAAACACCTAGTATTCATCCTGAAGCAATAATATCTGTAAAATCCTGTGGAATCGAAATTCAATGGTACCCAATTTTTGATAACAAGAAACTAAGGGGCTTCTTTGTTTTCAGGAGTAATGATGTTCAAGGGCATTTTCGACAAATTTCTGAACTTGTTGAAGGTAACACATTTAAAGATCTTTCCGCTTTAAGAGGCAGAAATTACTGGTATATTATTCAATCAATGGATCTCGAAGGTAGGCTATCCGAAAAAAGTGATCCAGTACAATTTGAATTTCCAATAACTTAAATGAGGGAAAAAAAAAATGAGCGAAGAATTATTTAAACCTGAAAGAGATGGATGGTCTTTTGATAATTTTACTGGTATGAATGAATCTTGGGATTTGTTCCGAAAGACTTATTCTTCTATATCACCTGAAGAGAGTCCTGATTTGTGGGATCTAGCTTTTTATGAGATTTTTAAGAAAACTGCTAAAACAGGAAATTGCGTAGGAATTTCCTTGCTTGGTTTAGCACTATTCAAATTTGGCTCGTATTTGTGTTATTGTGCACCGGCCTCTGCTTACAAAGGTGATGATGGCCCTTTTGATCAGAACTTACGGGACACCATTAATTACATGCACGCAAGACAATTAAGTGCTCCTGGTCTTTCAAATTTCATTAGAATATATGATGCTGGTAATATAAATAATGGAAATATAGCATTTGATGATGTTGTTGAATTTCTTAACATGAAAGACTATCCCCTTTTAAGTGTTGCTCGTAGTTTAACTGGAACTGATGCACATGTCATTTTACCTTATAATTATCACAAAGGAACTAATAGTTCAACCCTTGAAATCTGGGATTCTGATTACCCTTACGATAAACATCCCGGACATTACGAGAGTGATAATCGTCTAATGACAATTAACCATAATTCTAATGGAACTTGGTCCTACCATCCTATTCCATCAGAAATTAATACTAAGTATTCTAGTAGTGGTGGTGCATGGTGTTTTGCAATAAGAATGTCTCTGATTCGCCCTAAAGCCCCTCATCCATTAAATCCCGGAATAGAGGGAGTAGACGAATACCTTATGACCATTTTTCTTAGCAATCCAAGCGCTTGCATTGCTCAAATAACTGATAGTAAGGGAAGACAATTTTATACAACATTTTCTGCTAAACACACATCACTTAACGATATAGAAGTTGATCCCAACAAGAAATTACGCGATCTCTATCGTTGGCCATGGTTTGGAATGAATAGTACAAAACCACTTCCAGAATTATATTTTGGGAAGCCATCGTTATTGCGCAATAACTCACTTAATATAAACATGATAGGTGATAATAATACGACCCAATTTTATGCCTTGAAATCTCTTATTTGTATAAAAACGATTTCCAATTCTATAAAACAAGATACCATTAATATTTCACGCATTTCTACACCCTATCAAGCAATAGAAATATCAACAGAAGATAATAATCGCGAGTTCCTAATTGAACAATCTTATCAGAACGAAGCTGGGAAACCATGGAGAAAATATCTTATCAAAGATCTCGCCTTACCAGAAAAAATTCCATTGAGAATTAACTTACTTTATAATGACAACTTAATGTTAATATCAAGCTCGAACCAATCAGTAACATATAACTTGGAGATTCAACAAAAAAAGGGAAAGCAAATAGAAAATAAAGAATTCAAGGACTTGCATACAACAAGTAATAAAACTACAAAATTGAGTTTTTCTAATTTACAACAAATTAAAAATGCAATTAAAGAAGAAAGAGTTCTCGATTCATTGATAAAAATATAAATTACTGGAAGATATTTTGCATCTACTTTTTAGATAATAATTTTCTCTTTTAAAACTATTAAAGATGAATTCTCAGAAGAAAAAACAGAAAGAGTGAAGGATTATTCCATATTTAAGAAAGATCAGTTGGAGTATACTTATCGAATTTTTTTTTTTCTTTTTTTTTTAGTACCTTTCCTAATATTTCAACGAGATTCACACGTAACATTGCGTATAATAGTATAACTATTAAATATAAGCTCGCAATACTGAGCAACCAACTCTCTCCACCTATCAAACTACAAAATCCAAACATATCGTAAGCGAATACAAGCATTAAAATGAGTTTACCCAACCAGCAAAAAAGTATAAACTTTTTAATATCGTATTTTAAAATACCCAAAGGAATGGTTAATATATCATCACTCAAGGGAGTTACTCCGAAAATGAATATGAGAATGGGGGCTAAGGAAGGATGCGCCACCAAAAACTCCTGAAACTTGTTTAGGTTTTTCAACCGGTCCTCAGATATTATCTCGGCGGCACCTCTACCAATAAA
>JBHLMB010000217.1:0-5366 GCA_048938565.1 Promethearchaeota archaeon
ATTTAAATTTAGGGTTTAATCTGCGGTAATAATATGTAAGAATGCAAACAAATAGAAAGTTTTCTGATGAAGAGGATATAAATAGTAAGATTGATAAACAAACTTTATTCAAGAAGAAATAATAAAAATTTAAAGAAATCGAAGCGTAATTAGGATCAAAAACACAATCTCCATATAATGAATTGGATAGAAGAAAAACAAAAGCTCAGTCGCGAAATTGTCGAATTACTATATAAATACAACATGATCGACACTTGGTACAAGTCTAAATCAGAAGGATGGACATTATTTTCTGATCTTTGGAGTCCGATATACATCAATCTCCGGTTAGTAGGGGGATATCCCAATGTTTTAAAAAAGATTGGCCATGCTTTAGCAAGATTAATAGAAGAAGAATGTAAAGACGCAAGCCTTATCGTGGGAATTGCTTCAGCGGGTGTTCCCATTGCCACGGCCATTTCAGTTGAAGGCGGAATTCCAATGGCTTATACGCGTAAACTGGAAGGCGTAAAAAATTTAAATGATTTTCAAGAAAAGTTATCGTCCTATGGTCAACACAACCTCGTAGAAGGAAATATAAGGGACTCTGAAAATATCATCCTTATAGACGATTTAGTGACATCCTTGGGAAGTAAACTCATCGCACGAGAGCAAGTTCTATTCGAAGCGTCGAGAAGGAATGTAACCATAACTTGCGACAATATCGTTGTAATTTTAGATAGAGAACAAGGAGCAGAGAAGCTGGCTAAAGAAAAAGGGCTTTCTTTATTCTCCTTGATAAGGTTTACATCGGATGGAATTCATTGGTTAAAAGATAAGTTTTCAGATGTTGAATATGAAGTAATTAGCGATTACTTGAACAACACCGATAAGTATCAAGACAAGAAAATTCAATCCGAAGTAAAAAAAATGTGTCAAGCTCGCTAAATTTTTATTGTATTCTCTTTTCTAAACAACAACTGATTTATTGTAGCACGAATTATCTTTTATGCAATGCAATTATTTTCCCTCAAGCTACCTCTCATTCAAAAAAATGATTCTTTGCTAGACATTATAATAAATCATTTAAAGAGGGGCGAAAACAAGTTGAAAAACGGTGACATTGTTGTCGTTTCCGAAAAAGTTGTTGCGACTTCCCAAGGCAGGATCGTGAACTTGAACGATGTCAAGCAGATATCAGAAAAAGCTAAAAAACTAGCTGATAAATACGACATGGATAAGCGATTCGTGGAATTAATCTTACAAGAAGCAACTAACATTTTAGGTGGTATGGAACACGTTATTTTAGCAGAGGTAAACGATTTCTTGATAGCAAATGCCGGAATCGATCAATCAAACGCAGGCGAGGATAATGTTGTACTATTGCCTTCAAATCTAAAAGAAATGGCTTGGAACTATTGGAAAGAACTTAAAACTGAGTTCAATCTTGAAGATTTTGGAATAATTATTGCAGACTCTCGTGTACAGCCCCTTCGCGTAGGTACTATTGGAATTGCAATTGCTACAGCTGGCTTTGAGCCGATTCAAGACTGTATTGGAAAGATTGATTTATTTAAAAGACCTCTCGAAATAACCAAAAGAGCCGTTGCTGACGACCTGGCAAGTGCGGCCCAATTCTTATTAGGTGAAGCTGATGAACAAACTCCGGTGGTGATCATTAGAGATTCTAGGGTGGAATTCACGGAGAACCCTCAAACCATCACAAGAATGCCTCCCGAACAGTGCTTGTATATGAATATTTTTTCTAAATATTTATTAAAGAAACAGAAATAAACCACACCTATTCTTTTTAAGGAATGCGAAGAAAAACATTCAATAACACATTCTTTTATCAAAAATAATAGTTAATAACACCTAAACATTATTTTTTCCAAGCTATAACGATCAAGAAATATTACGCGATAAATGAATTTCTGCAAATAAATATGAAAGATAAACCTATTAATGTTCTAATTAATTTTTCATATTTTCTCAAATAAAAAAAATGAAAAAATATATTGAAACAATAATGAGAGATTTCAAGAAGCTCAATAATACCAGACACAAAATATACGATTTTTTGACTACTCCTAAAGTCGTTAAGTTCTCTTTTTACGCATCCACGATAATTCTTATTTCTTGCCTGATTATCGGTTATCTCGTGGCCCAATCCGACCTTCCTGGTCCTGATATCGACAAGTCAGGATTTAATATATTGGACGATTATATTAGTAACCTTGGTCATAGGAATTACACTCCTATTACAAACTTTTTAGACGACGGTGCAATGTTTACAGCGATCTTTCTTGTCCCGTTAGCTCTTTACATGGAAAAGATAATAAGAAAGGATGAAGGAGTCGAAAAAAGTACCTTGAAAACCATACTGGGAGTCCTTGGATTGCTTACATTGCTTATTGGCATGATAGGATTATGGGGTATCGGATTTTTTAACGCGGAAATAGGAGTTGCTCTTGAAGCCTTGATTAATCTTGATTTTCATAAGATTTTCTCGTTAATCGTTTTCTTGGGACTTGGATCTTCTGGGCTTCTATTTGGGATTCTAATAATATCTTACTCTACTCGATTTCCTAAAATTCTTGGACTTTATATGATAATTGTACCCTTTACTCTTGCGACTTTATTTATCCTTATGCCATGGATCATTTGGCTCGAATGGTTATTGTTACTCTCTCTCTTTTCTTATTTAATACCTTGTGGAGCGATTATTGTCAAGCAAATAAACACGGATATTCTCAAGAAAAAGCGTGAAGATCGTGGAAAGGATAAATTAGAAACACGCATCAAGGAGCAGTTAAAACAAATAAAAAAGAATTTTATTTCTCCAAGAATCGTGAGAATTTGTCTTATCCTGTTTTTCGTCATTTTTATCCCTTCTTTAATTACAGGATATCTTTTTGCAAACATTTTTGATCCATATAGAGACGGCTTTAATATAATAGATAATTACATTAGCGACTTGGGATCTTTAGATTTCACATGTATTCCAAAATTCCTAGACGACGCAGCAATGATTTCTGCGGTATTGTTGGTGCCTGTAATGTTTTACATGAGAAAAATGCTTTTAGCAGAAACACCAACAATAGTAAGCAGAAGAGCTTCCAAGCCAATTAAGCTTCTTTTAACCAATATTGGACTCCTTTTTGGACTTGCGTCAATGGTAGGGTTCTTTGGAATAGGATTTTTCTCAGAAGACACGAGTAGGGAGTTGAATCAATTTGATATCAAGATATTAGGCCTGCCAACACACATGTTTTTCTCCTTGCTCGTTTTTGCTGGCTTGATAGGAATGGGGATGGTGATTGGATCTTATTTAATAATGTTCCCATATTCAGTAATATCACATTTTGGAGTGAATACCCGTCCTAAAATATTCGTCCTACTAGGGTTTGAGATGACAATTTGGCCTACGATGCACGGAATTGGATTTATAGCAAATTGGCCTCCTTCTCAACCGTATCACGAGTGGTTTATGCTATTTACAATTCTAGTATGGAGTGTTCCTCTTTTTGGACTACTGCTTAAAAAAGCTAAAGACCAATGATTTTATGATAAAAAATCCTTTCATAAAAAAGAAGAAAAGGTTTTTTCCGTTGTAATAAACTATAATATAATGAATTTATTATTTCCAGTGAGTTTAACTAAGATTGATTAATTAAAATGATTTGAAGTATCATAAAGAGATTCATCAATAAACTAATGATTATCTTATTAATAGTATGATAGAAAGGAAAAGAAAAAAAAAGAATTATTTGAGATTTTTTCGATTAGTAGTTTTGCTTTTTATGATGATTAACGCAGCCATTAATGCCACTCCTAAAATTAGAAATAATGAGTCAAATCCCGGGATTGAGGGATCTTCTGGATCTAATATACTAACACTCACCTCATTGGAATGAAGGCTATCTCCCTGAGAATTGACTGCAACCACCGTATAATAATAAGTCACTCCGTTTTTCACGTCTACATCTACGAAATTCAATATATCTCCCCTGATGGCTATTAAAATTCCTTCACCAGAATTGGTTCCGCGATAGATATGATAATTCGTGATTTCCGCTCCACCATCATAAGATGGTTCCTCCCATATTAAGATTACATATTCATGACATCTCGTTGCGTGAAGATTCTGGGGCCTTTCAGGAATAGTCGCCGGAATAGCACTCGCTTCATTGGAAGCCGGTCCGAAACCTTGATCATTGACCGCAATAACCTCATAGTAATAGGTAACTCCGTTCGTTACATTCGCATCAGTAAATGTTAACACATCATCCAAAATTGCAATAAGCGTCTTTTCTCCAGGGATATTACTTCGATAAATTCTATATTCAAGAATATTTGATCCTCCATCGTCAGCAGGAGCCTCCCAGGTCAGGACAATGTGGCCATCACCAGCCGTCGCTTGTAAATTCTGAGGAGCACTAGGGACTGTTAGTATTTCCTCTGGAGTGGCGCTTGCTTCATTGGAAGCCGGTCCAAAACCTTGATCATTGATAGCAATAACCTCATAGTAATAGGTAACTCCGTTCTCTACATCCTCGTCCGTAAAGGTTAACACATCATCATCCACGACTGCTATGATCTTCCTTCCACCAGTGGAATCTTCTCGATAGATCAGGTAATTTATGATTGGTGTTCCCCCATCGTTAGCAGGAGGTTCCCAAGTCAGGACCACATAACCATCACCAGCCGTCGCTTGTAAATTCTGAGGAGCACTAGGGACTGTAAGTATTTCCTCTGGAGTGGCGCTCACTATATTGGAAACTGGACCATAACCTATATCATTGACAGCAAGAATTCCATAGTAATAGGTAACTCCGTTCGTTACATTCCAATCAGTAAACGTTAGCACATCATCATCCACGATTGCTATGACCATCCCTCCACCAGAGGAAGGTTGCCGATAGATCAGATAATTCGTGATTGGTGTTCCCCCATCGGTAGCAGGAGGTTCCCAAGTGAGGACCACGTGTCCATTACCCGCTGTCGCTTGTAAATTCTGAGGAGCACCGGGAAAGGTCGTAGGAATGTTGAAAAATTCAGTAATATCATCACGTGTTAATGCCGTATCAAAAATGTTTACTTCGTCAATATATCCTGTAAAATATGTATCAAATTCATGTTCATGTCCAATATGAAAAGGACTTAAAGTGTCTCTCATATTGCCTCCAAGTCCAATCGCATCATATAAGGGTTGTTCCGTCTCGTTGAAATAAATCCTAGATGTTTCTGGAGAACCAGTATAAACACCAGTTACCATTGTCCACTCATTTAAAGTAGGGGTTGCCGTGGTTACTAATCCTAATGCAAAATCCGTACCAGTGCTATCAGCTATTGCAAAAATGAAGTAGCTTCCACACACTCGGCAA
>JBHLMB010000218.1:0-5358 GCA_048938565.1 Promethearchaeota archaeon
TAATGGGGGCTCCCTTTAAAATACTTCTCGTCAAGAACTTTGAATCGTTAGGATCAAACCAGCAAGCGTTCAGAAGGCTAATGGAAAACTATGGTTCAAACTGCCGGATGATTTTGATCACTTCAAAAATATCTGGTATTATCGATCCTATCGTTAGCAGGTGTCAATTGTTCTTGATTCCTCAAATGGATAATGCTTCTTTTTTTAAAATGGTCATGAACATTGGAGAAAAAGAATCCTTAAACATTGAAGAGGATGTCGTTCAAGTTTTATATAGACTATGCAACGGAAAACCTCACAAGGCGATTGATTTGATACAACTTTGTAGTGTGAGTGGAAATTCTATTGATTTGAATAAATTGTATGAAAATTTCCAAAGATTTGAAAAGGGTCTCGTGAGGAGTCTCTTATTAATGACATTTAGAGGAGACTTTAAAAAAGCAAGACATCTTAGCCGGAATATATTATCAAATTATAAATATAATTCAAATGAACTTTTCACTCAATTAATTTTAGAGCTAGATAAATTGCCTTTAGATAATTTTACTCGTTGTAAAATTATTAACATAATAGCAGATGCGGATTTCCGAGCTCTCGATGGTCAAGATAATGACATCCAAGTATCTACGCTATTATCTAAACTATGCTTGTTTTCAGAATATTTATAAGGAAAATTGAAAATTAATTTTAGAAATAATTTAGAGTACCTACCCATTCTTGAGTAGGAAGGAAAAACAATTATTCTTGAGAAAAACTTATAAGAACATATTCATTACCACAATTATTTAAGTATAATAATCACTCAATAATGAGTAGGAATAATAGTGAACAAAATATGAATGGAACAATAAGATCAGCAATAAAGAGCTTATCACAAGGAAAATTTATTTTAGTTTATGATATTGATGGTAGAGAAGAGGAGGTAGATTTAGTATGCTTAGCAGAAAAAGTCACTTCAAAACACATTTATCATCTGCGACATGATGCAGGAGGGCTAATTTGCATAGCAATGCACGGTTCAATTGCAGAAAAATTAGGCCTGCCCTTTATGGCAGAGATTTTTTCAAATGTGTTAGATCAATATTCAATTCTAAAATCAATTTCTCCTGATATTGCAGCCCCTTATGGTGATAAACCATCTTTTTCTTTAACTATTAATCACATTGATACTTATACAGGAATTACGGATTTAGATCGCGCTTTAACGATTAAAGAGTTTGGATTACTTGGAGCCCAAATTTTTCGAAATGGTGGTAGTATTAAAATGTATAAGAATTTGTTTGGTTCAAAATTTAGAGCTCCAGGGCATACTCATTTACTAATTGCTAACAAGGAATTATTAAAAGGAAGGCAGGGACATACAGAACTTACGGTATCATTAGCATACATGGGAGGGTTATCTCCTATATCTGTATTATGTGAAATGTTAGATGAAACGACGGGAAAAGCACTTTCGATTACAAAAGCAAAAGAATATGCTGATAAATATAACTTGGTAATGCTTGAAGGAAAAGAAATCATAGAAGCATTTGATAAGTTTTATAAGGTGGGGAATTGAGTAAAATTAATATTGGTATTGCGGATACGACTTTTTCTCGTGTAGATATGGGAAAAATGGCCATAAACGAGATTGAGAATACAACAAGTAAGGTAAAATTAATTAGGTATACTGTTCCAGGGATGAAAGATTTACCTGTTGCTTGTAAAATTCTCTTCGATCAATACGATTGTGAAATATGTTTAGCATTTGGGATGCCAGGTCCTGTTGATAAGGATAAAGTATGTGCTCATGAAGCAAGTCAAGGAATAATTATGTGCCAACTTATGGTTGGAAAACACATTATTGAATGTTTTGTTCACGAAGATGAAGCACAGACACCAGAAAAATTAATTGAAGTTTGTGATAATAGAGCAAGAGAACACGCTCAAAATGCATTAAAAATATTATTTGAAAAAGATTGGCTTGAAAAAAATGCGGGAAAAGGATTAAGACAAGGTTATCCCGATGTAGGGCCAATTAGATTATGATAAGGTAAAAAAAAATGAGTGAAAAAAAAATAAATATTGGTATGATTGTCGGAGAATTTCATTACGACATTACTGAAAATATGATGAATAAAGCTGTTGAACACGCCGAATTTCTTGGCTGTAAAGTAGTTGAAATAATCAAAGTTCCAGGTAGTTTTGATATGCCATTGGCTATAAAAACTTTATTAGAAAAAGATACGATTGAAGGAGTAGTATGTTTGGGTGCTGTTATAAAAGGAGATACTGATCACGATCAATTAGTAGCCCAGCATGCTGCAAGAAAAATGGTGGATTTATCATTGGAATACGACAAACCTGTTGCATTAGGTGTATCAGGCCCTGGAATGACGAGAGTCGAAGCTGTTGAAAGAATAGAAGATTTTGCCCGTCGTTCAGTAGAGAGTGTTGTTAAAATGATAAAACGCGTAAACGCTTCAAAAAATAAATGAATAAATAAAGGTGTTTTATTGATTCAAATAACTTATATTCAAATTGATAATTTTGGCCCCTATACCGAAGAAATGGGATATAACAGGGAACATAAGATTCAAATTCTTCTTTCCGAAATTAATATATTTTTACAAAAAATGTTTAATCCCTTTGGATGTCTTTTATTTTCCGCCTCAAGAGATAATATGATTGTAGTATCGAATGGAATGTCTATCGAAGATCATTACAATATTATTGAAGCCGTAGAAAAAAACTTTCCAATTACAATAAGTATGGGTATTGGGGTTGGAGACACTCCGATAAAGGCCCAAGTCGAAGCATCAAAAGTTTTGAACGCTTTAGGGAGTGCTCAATCTAATAGGAAAAATATACTTGCTTATAATGGTCATCAAATTCCTATTCAAGAAAAAATAAAAGTAGCTCATGTTGATATCAATTTCTTTACAAAAATTGCAATTGACATAAATCCCTTTTATTCCAATTACATCAATTTAAATAAAGGATATTTGACGCTAATGGAATCTTTTGAGGAAATTGGTGCCTTATGCTTTTTTAATGGAGGGGATAATTTCATTTGCATTTGTCCAAATTCAATGCATCTTTCTGAATTAGAAAAAGTATTAAATACATTTGAATCTAAACATGGACCGTGGAAATTAAAAGCTGGTGTAGGTGTCGGTGAAAATGTATTAAAAGCGATTTCTAAAGCCAATATTTGTCTGAAAGAAATCAGAGAAGGAAACAACAAAGTAAAATTATTAATACGGAACTAATTTTTTTATTTGAAGAAAATAATTCAGCAGGCGATTTTTCTTGATTAAGCTTTTTTTCGTTCCAATTGGAAGCTATGAACAACATGGTCCTCATTTACCTCCTGAAACAGATTTTTTAATTGCATATAAATTATCAGAATATGTTTCTTCTTTTTTTAAAGGAGAATTAATTGATGGAATTAAAATAGGAATTTCAACTGAGCATGAAGGTTTTAAAAATACAAAATCAATTCTTTCAGGAGAATTTATTACACAAATCCTAAATATACTAAAAAATATAGAAGGAAATTGTAAATATGTTTTTATTAACGCCCATGGTGGTAATAATAATGTTTTAATTGAGATACAAAAAAAAAAAAAAATATTATCGTTTTTAATACATTTACATTGATAAAAAAGGAATTAAATGATATTAGGACATCAAGAATTGGAGGAATTTGTCATGCTGGAGAATACGAAACATCATTGATGTTGTATCTCCATCCTGACCTGGTAAAAATGAATAAATTAGAAAAAAGTGATATTTTTTATGTTCCTTTCCTTGATCCAAATTATAAAGGGGAAAGAATGAAAGAATGGAAAACACGTGATTTCTCTGTAAGTGGCATTTTAGGAGATCCTTTTCATGGAAGTGCTAAAAAGGGAGAATTATGGTTTGAAGCTCTAAGTAAAAAAATCATTCATTTGATCAAGGATTTAATAACCATATAAATTAATTTTGATTGCTTCACAATTAAAAATGTAATATTTTATATCTAATTTAAAGTTGCGAGGAAAGTATACTTGCTTAAATTTCAATCTAATATTCCTTGGATAGAAAAATATCGTCCAAAAAGCCTTAAAGAAATGGCTTTACCAACGGCTAAAGTAAGTGGTCATCGAGTTGATTTAGCCGAAGAATTAACGAAGTTTATCAAGAATTTCTTTATAGAAATAAAAAAAATCAATAAATCGAATAAAAATATTAGGATTCATAATCGACACGCTTCAGATAAGGACCAAAAAGAAGAGATTAGTCTATCTCCTGAAAAAGCAGCAGTTTTATTAGAAGGGGATCCTGGAATCGGCAAGACATCCATTGTTTACGCCCTGGCAAACGACCTCAATATGGAAGTGATTGAAACTAACGCATCTGACACCCGAACAAGGGAAGCGCTTGAAAAAAAACTCAAGGAAACGACAAAATCTCGTGGAATTATGGATTTCATTGTTGAATCAAAACGAAAACTAATACTCATAGACGAAGTTGATGGAATTTATGGTAATAAGGATAGAGGTGCTGTACCTGCCATCATCGAGTTAATACAAGATACGCAGTTTCCAATTATTATGTGTTCAAATGAATACAAGCAAAGCCTCCAAACGCTTTATAAAAAAATTAAACGCTTTGAGGTTCATGCCCTATCAAAGCCGGAAGTAGTAAAAATAGCAGAAAAAATCTTGAGCAAGGAAAAGATCACTGGATTTAAACAAGAAGATTTAGAACTGATTGCCGAAAAAAACAACGGAGATTTAAGGGGCGTTATTAACGATCTCCAAGGAATGAGTCAAGGAACGAAAGGTGGAAATATTGATTTACTAGGGAGTCTAAAGAGAGATAGTATTGAAGAAATATTTTCTTTGATTCGAGAACTCTTTCAAGGAGTTAAAAAATTGAGAGATGCTAAATATCTCACCGATAAATCAGATGTGGATTACAATTTTTTATACAAATGGGTGAGTGAAAACATTCCGACTTTCATTTATGGTAACTCTGATCTTGCAAATGCCTACGATAACTTATCCATTGCCGATGAAATCTTTGGAAAAATTCGAAAGAACATGTACTGGGGCTTGTTGCCATATTTTTATGACCTATTTGCAGGGGGCGTTGCATTATCAAGAAAACAAGGTGGATCAAGCAAGGGTTTTCGCAGGGTTACAAATCCCGTCTTCTTAAGTTCAGCTTCAATGACAGCACCTCAGAAGAGCTTGTATGAAAAAATAAATAAAATTTATGAAATTTCTCAATTTGAGGCAATACAAGATTTTCTTCCCTTTTTAAGGGTATTAAGCTCGTCTTCTCGCAAGCAACTAAAGATTATTAGTGATTGGTTGGAACTCGATG
>JBHLMB010000219.1:0-5335 GCA_048938565.1 Promethearchaeota archaeon
TAACGAGATATAGATTGTATTATAATAAAGGAGTTTATCCTTCAATGCCCAAAAAAAATGAGTTTTCCCTACGCCAACATCACCAATTACTGGCAAAATTATATTTTGATGCTTATTTTCACCTAGTTTTGCAATGGATTCAATTAAATGTTTTCTTGACTTGACTAATCCTAATTCTTCTTTTATTTCTCCTGTACTAACGAATTTTTTAAAAGGATTCAGACCGACTTTAAGTAGACTTATCAATTTGCCTTTTTTATTTTCATAGAGCAACAAAATTTATTCTTACGCCTCGAATGAATTCATTCCTTTAAGTTTTCTATTCCTAAAATTATAATATATTGGACTAGCTTATCGTCAACATTAACTAAAGGCTCGTAAGTGACCGATAATTTTCCTTTTTGATCCCTTCCAATAATCAGACAATCGTAAAAAACTGGATCCCCTCGATGATCAATTACAACTCGATCCGCAACGCAAATTCCGTTTTCAATTACTGCAACAGGATTTTTCAGAATCTCTCCCTTGAAAAAATCAAAATGATTTATCCCATATGAATAATCGTTAAAATAAAGACCTGCCGTATGAAGCATATTAATGGTGTAGGGAAACGCATCAGAGAACTGCCCTTCGTCATATATAGCGATAATCTCGTCTGAAATGCCCACGGAATATTCTAATGGTTCAAAGTCGTCTTGGAAAACATAATCTGCTTTATAAGAAAAAGCAATCATTTTGTTTGATTTGTTTTCAAAACCTACTTTAAGTCCTTGAGTAATTCTAATTTTTGTTTCAGAAATAGTTATATTATCGGAAAAAATAACGCTATTTGAATCGTCCCTACATTTTGATATAATAGAACCATGAAATTCACCTATCATCATGATATCTTTTTTTCTATCGTATAATACTGAATTATCGCTATTTGTTGACATCAGAATCTAGGTGTTTTTATGAAATTTTAATATTGCACATTAATCTTATATATAATTACTTGCATTAATTATTTAAATTATATTAAGGATACGCCTTTCGTGAAATCTATTGTCAAATGTTTTTAGTTCTCTTTCGGAGTTATCGAAAACTGAACTCTTAAATAGAGCAGAAAATTACATCTTTTCGACTGGTTTAAACGACGGAGCCTCCAGGCTCTGTCAAGCAAATATGAGATATGGTCTCGCCCAATTTCATTTAATACAAGAAAAATACGGATTCGAACCTAAAGCAACTTTTATATCTTCTCCTGACGAGACGATATCACGTAATATTGTTAGATGGAAATCTGGATTAGGATACGGAGGAAGGATAAATTGGGGAGATGGAAACGAAGAAATCGTTTTTCTAAATACAAAACCAAATCAATGTGGAATACTCGCAGGAGGATTGGAATACGCACCAGATCCCTACGAAATAATCAAGAACATAGATAAAGTGAAGCAAATTGATCTGTATTACGATGATGTGAAATTGGAATGGGATTACGGAATTAGCAACCATTTCATTAATTGTTTTGAAACGAATAATCTTTCCGACATTGATCTCCCGCCGTATATTTTTTTTGTGCATGGATCTTCTCCAGAACTTAAAGGCGATAAATATGGAATTGGTTTTTATTTTGACAAGTCCAAGACTCTAAGAGAAATGGCAACTCAAGAAAGCACTCCTTTTGGTAAGCAATATATCTTATTAGACGATAAAGCAAAAGAGTATGTTAATTATACAGATAGAGCACTAGAATTTTCGATGATAAAAAGAGAAAAATTTGCTCAAAATGTTTTTGGACCCGACTTTAGGGTAATTTGCAATCAGCCACATCAGTTTTTAAAAGATATGAACAACATATATTTAGGCAGTAATTGCGTTGATATTACGCATAAAAACATTTCAAGCAACATTTTCCCTATTGCTCTTAGGGCGGACATGTCGTGTTATCTTTTTAAGGGAAAAAAGAATTTTTCAGAAATAACCCTGATAAACAACAAATTCAAGAAGAGAGCTGAGAATTTAGAACTTGTAAAGCTATTAAAAAATGCCGATATCCTCCCACATGGAGGAGGATATCGATTTCCAGATATAAAAAAGGTGAATAACGTGTTAGAATACAAGTATCAGAGATATTTCTCCTGCACATTAGCTGCTGATACGAATAAATTAAAAATTATCAGGGATCCAGGGCAAATTCAATACGAATATCGTGGGAGAGATGTCATTTTAAAGACTATACAATTAGATTTGGGAGAGATCATTGCTCGATTGAATCCCATTTTTTCCTTGAAACTATAAAAAAATTATTATTTGAATGGATTTGGTATCCATTTTGAAGTAGATGATTTATATTTTTTATATTTCTCTCCAAAGAGATCCTCGAGTATTCTTTCTTCGTAATTTACGAGCTTATTATATACTAAAAACACAATTACAAATGATATTATCGAAATTAATGACATTGAAAGAAATATGAATGCAACATATATGAACAATACACCCAAATAAAGAGGATTTCTCACATACTTGAGAATACCGTCATTTATCAAGCTATCTGAGGGCCTATTATGGTCGAAAAGCAACTTATGCGAACTATAGATTGTAAAGAAAGCAAGGACAAATGTAGCAATAGAAAGTATGATTCTTAGTGGCAATGGAACGATTGAATTTAACCATATTGTCCATTGTAATACGAACATGTCTAATATCCAAATTATTGAGAAGATAATTGGGATCGTTATTTGGATCAAATGTCCGTGAGGATATTCCCTCCTTGAATGAGAAATTTGTTTAGTCTCCATTATAATTTTACCCTTATTTTTTAGTATAAGTTTTTGATTATATAAGTCACCACTTATATTTAAGTATTACTATTTTAGAAAAAATTATGATCTAAACACAGAAAGATAGTGACAAGGATTTTTTGTTTTAAATTGATTTTAAAATCACGAATACTTGCCTTGACATTAGCTCGTTTAAGTAATCATTATCAATGATTCGAATTTTTTCAGCGACATCATCGAAAAGATAATATAATCCTTGGTCGTTCTTAAATCGGTTTAATGATCTAATGATGTTTATCATTGGATTGAGATTATAATATTCCATAAACTCAATTTTAAATTTTTTTTTTTCCTTTAATATTTTTTTTAGATCAAAAACATTGAAAGTGTTAATACATCATTATCGGTGTTATGGTATTCTGATTCTGTTCTATAATTTCTTGTCTCATTATTATCTCCAAGGTTTAAAGGGTTAAAACAATAATACCTTTCTTATTAGAAGCCTCTATCAAATTCAATAGGACTTCTTTAGGATTTTTGACATATTCTAATACATCAATAAAATTAGATTAAAATTATCATATATTAATTCCCTGTTTGAAATATCAACATTTCGAAGTTCTAGTTTAAAATTTATTATTGGAAAGATGAATAAGTTTGATAAAAATTAAGCTTATTAGAGACTATATTTAAATCTTTTAGTTAGATTATTATAAAAAGAGTTTTTAATTAACACCATTAACTTTCTTACTAAAATACTAAATTTTTTATTTTTCAATCTCCATACTATTTTAAAAAATGTTCCATATTATGAAATAGCCCAGTTTATTACCAGGAGTAATGCAAATGAATATCGATGATGACTTAATATCTAGAGTTGTTTTTTACCCCAGAAAAATACGAAAACCTTCACAATTAACTTCAAATATAAAGACTCTTGAATTTGAAGTAGAACCTGGTGTTTCCCTTGGGGGATTATGTTTTATTAATGACAAGGACTTGCCAACTATATTCTTGTTTCATGGAAACGGTGAGATTGCTGCAGATTACCAATATTTTGCATCGTCCTATTTCGATTGTAATGTAAACTTAGCAGTAATCGATTTTAGAGGATATGGATTCAGTTCTGGAAAACCATATTATAGTAGTTTAATTACTGACGCATATCCCGTTTACATCCAATTCGAGAAATGGATAGACGAAAACCAGATGAATGATTCCATATTTGTGAAAGGAAGGTCATTAGGAAGCACATGCGCAGCGGAGATTGGAAGCCATAATCCTAAAAGATTAAAAGGAATCATTTTTGAAAGTGGTTTTGGAAGTTTATACAAGATGATGACTGGTTTATTTAATATACACCACCCCGATGTGACTCCTGAACTCTTAAGTCCAATCTCTAACGATAGGCGGATAAAAAAATTGAAAAGCCCACGCTTATTTTACACGGCACTTCTGACTTTATTATTCCTAGTGAACAAGCAAATATAATCCATGATTCTCTTCCAGAAAAGACCTACAAGAAACTGATATTAATTCAAGGAGCAGGTCATAATGATATTGCAATGTATAAGGACGAGTACTATCCTCCAATAAAGAATTTTATTCAAGAATTCAAATAATTTAATCTGCGTTATTCAGACTCTTGGAAAAGATTTATTAAAATTGTTAACCTTTCAAGATTACCATATATCAATATGATAAAAAAAATGAGATTCACTCGAGGTCTTAAAAGCCTATTTAAAAAACCGTTATTAATAGTAATTTTCATAACATTCCTTTGCACTTGGGCATTTTTTTTTATAGCATATACTAATCCCGAATTAAGAATAGGATATCATATAGCGTTTTTTTATGGATTTTTACAGGCCTTCACATTTATCATTCTTTTAATGACCTTTTTTATCCCAATAGAAAAAATAAGCGGATTTATTTTAATACTCGCCTTGATTCTAGTCGTTCCTTTAGGTCTTTTATTTGGCATTTATGTCGAATATTTGTACTTATTTTGTTTTTACGCTAATCAAGTAATAATTGCGTTTTTTGCGTTTAAATTTTGCATGGACTCTTCAATAAAAATTGATAAAGCACTCTATAATAGTAAGCACTCAACTATTTTTAGAATAATTGAGTTCATTTCTTTTCTAGTGCTTAGTGTCTTTTTAATCCTATTTGTTGCTAATTTCTTGCTGGGCATCTCACCAAATGCTATTCCAAGATTTAAAAAACTTATAGTATCTTCTTTTAGAATAGTCTTTTGGATTCTCGTGATTTTAATTATAATAGTTCTTATCGCTCTCATAATAATGCGAAAATTTGCATCATATATACCGCTTTTCTACATTTTCGTTACTTTATATACAGCATATATAATCCTGAGTATATGGGCAGAATTTCGATACTTTAGTAACATTACTTATGATATCATTTCTTTAATTATCGATTTCTTGTTGTTCCTCTATATTATTGGTTCTATCTTTGATCGTGTTGATTACATACACGATCATCTGAAGATCATCAAGGCAGATACAATTGCCGTGTTTGTCATACTTATGAAAATGGTTATT
>JBHLMB010000220.1:0-5321 GCA_048938565.1 Promethearchaeota archaeon
TTTTTAATTAAAGCTATGCTCTGGATGAACTAGTCCAATTTCGCTAATTTATTATTAAAGGATTTAAAAGTAATATAGTATATAACATATACAATGCAACTTTTCTCGAATCGTATGATATGTTGTAAGATAGTGAGTAAATGATCCTTGAAGAAAATTTAAAAGATGCGATCATTGGAAAAAATAATACAAAAAGAAAGTACGAGTTATTCGCAGAAAAAGCCAAGGCTGAAGGATATAACACCATTTCATTCTTATTTAACGCTATAGCGCGTGCTGAAAGCATTCATGTAAAGAATCATCTAAAAGCCCTTTCTGTTCTAAAAAGGAAGGATTTTAATGCTAGTGCTTTTGTAACTATTGACGAACAAAAGCTTAAAGAGCGCGTTAAAGACACGCGTTCTAATCTTGTCGATGCAATGGAGTTGTGAAACCCACGAATTTAAAATAATGTATAAGAATTTCGTGAAAAACAGATAAAACAACAAAATGATGTGGTAGAACTCACCTTCCAACTTGCCAGAAAAGCTGAAAATGTTCATAGGAAGCTCTTTTCCAAATTTATCAAGCAATTGGATAAAAATAAAATAAGTAATAAGAACGAATTATTCGTGTGTATAATATGTGGAAATGTTGAGTTGGAAAGACCAACCGAGAATTGTACCTGTGCGATCACGCGCCGAAATTTTTCGAATCTGTCAGGATTTCTTAAAGGAGCGTTTATGATTCATAACCTAAATCGTTATATTATCCCAAATATTACAAAATTAAAATCATTGTCAAGGTTAAATAAGAAATGACTAAAACTAACGATAATTTACAAGCGGCGTTTGCGGGAGAAAGTCAAGCGAATCGAAAATACTTGGCTTTTGCCCAACAAGCAGATAAAGATGGACTTCCTCAAATAGCACGACTGTTTCGAGCGGCAGCAGAGGCGGAAACCGTTCACGCACATAATCATCTTAGAGTAATGGGAGGCATCAAATCAACCGTAGAAAATCTTAAAGCGGCTATTGAGGGGGAACAACACGAGTTCACGAAAATGTACCCCGAATTTTTAAATGATTCTAAAGAAGAGGGACATAAACAGGCTGAACGATCGTTTGATCTCGCAAACCAAGTCGAGAAAATTCATCACGAACTTTACAAAAAAGCTTTAAAGGCAGCTGAAGAGGGAAAAGACTTAGAAAAAAAAGATATTCATATTTGTCCCGTATGTGGTTATACCCACGAGGGCAAACTACCTGTTAAATGCCCCGTGTGTGGCGTACCAAAAGAGAAGTTCAAAAAAATTGATTAATTTATCTCTTTTTCTTTTTTCTTTACTTTATTATATTCCTCTAGTTTGAAAAAGGTCTTGGATTAAAGCATGGAGAGCGATATGTATTCATCAATCTCACTTTCTTCGATCGGCTCAAGAACTACAAGAAATCCATTCTTGTGCGTAAAAAGTACTTTTTCCTTTTGAGCAATGAGAGTAAAATCTACTCGTTCATCATCGTCGTACCTTTTAAAAGTGATTGATCCGTCTGGACGGTCTCCCTTGTAGATAACAATACCTCCATCCCCCCATTTTTCTCGTTTCATTCTTTCAATAACCTGAGCAAATATTCGATTCTTTTTAACTCCTAAACATTGCACGATTGGAACGCCGTTTATAGTCTTGAACTTGGCCTTTTCTTTTAATTCCAATAGCATTGATTTATAATCATCTAAATGTTGAAAGAATCTATTTCCGATCTCCTTTAACAAAATAAACATAAAACTGTTCTTAACAATTGATTCTTGTTCTTG
Organism: Promethearchaeota archaeon; assembly: GCA_048938565.1. Lineage (GTDB taxonomy): Archaea > Asgardarchaeota > Lokiarchaeia > Sigyniarchaeales > SOKP01 > FT1-020. The sequence goes on from JBHLMB010000220.1 coordinate 1,795, forward strand.
AAACAAATTAAGGACCGTTTCTTCGACGAAAGATTCCATCGCTTCTTTTGTTTTTTGATCCATCCCGAGAAGTTTTTGAACTCTCAACGGTCCTTTAGCATCTTCAAGTACCACGACTGGTAACCAAGGGAACACTCTTGTTGCTTCTTCCCAGAGGTTCCATTCTTTCAATAAGAGGGAAAGCGTACAATCCTCCGTGTCTTCCATGTGGTGGTCAAAATTTAATAATTTAGGCGAAAGCTGGTGACCAATGTCCAAAATCCATACATCAGGATCTTCCATTTCCTCCTTAGTGGGAATTCGGCGCTCGATCAGCTCGATTTCAGTATTCCTTGAAAGTACCAAGCAAGTTGAAAGCAAGTCGTCCAAATGAGCACCTCCAGGGTGAGTTATTATTTTTGCCATCTTCATCAGAGAAAAGTTAGCATTGATCTATTACATGCTTGACAAACTAAGTTACGAGAATTAATTGATGAAGTAATTGGCATTGTATATATATTAGCAATTCGTACTTTCATTAAAAAATTCTCTACTTTTTTCGCGGAAATTAGCTATAACCGTCTCAGCAATCTCAAAATTATACTTCGGCACTCATGCCCTTGTTAAGGAATATTTTTCATTGGATGTTTTGAAAAAAAGTTTCAATCTATTTCTAGGCAGTTACAAACTAAAAATAACAGAACAGCAGATGTAAGATTATACAAGTCTCAATCTATTTCTAGACAGTTACAAACGATAATAAGATCAAAAAAGAGAAATTAACTATAGAGTCTCAATCTATTTCTAGGCAGTTACAAACACGGACTCCTTTACAAAGTGACATCCGTAGTTACTGGTCTCAATCTATTTCTAGGCAGTTACAAACCTGATGAAATGAAAGTTCATCTGCAAAATATCGGAATGTCTCAATCTATTTCTAGGCAGTTACAAACTCCAGTGGGAGAAGAATTTTATAACAACGGGAAATCGTCTCAATCTATTTCTAGGCAGTTACAAACCTGGAGATATCACACCAATAGTTGTTCCCCAAAGAAGTCTCAATCTATTTCTAGGCAGTTACAAACTCTTTTGTGCACTCATAGCGGCGGAATATGATCGGGTCTCAATCTATTTCTAGGCAGTTACAAACAGTACCTGTTTTCCTCGGTGGAGGGGACTACGAGCCTTCTCCGCGATCGATTAGTGCAAGTACGGTTGAAATGCAGTGAGTATTTAAGGGACCCACTTACCTATTTAAAGGTTCGCATTTTTCGTCGATCGCGATTTCGTCCGACAACCCAGCTATCGCACATTTGGGACGATTGCGGCATTTCCACCACCAATTTTTTCGCAAGGCCCAAGGTGACCTGGAACATCGGAACGCTGGCAGTCTCCGTTAGGTTTCCTCTGGGTACAGGGCGCGCGATTTCACGAACTTTTTTCGACTCGCTTGCTCGCACGCCGTTTAATCCATTTCTGGGAAGCGGGTACACTTGCGGATGGCGTCCCTAAATGACAATCGAGGCCTCGCCTACCATGCGCCTCTGCGACCGTCCGCCGGCTCGACTCTCGAATTAATTATTACCGATATATAATTAGAACGGTCGATATTTAAAGCTTTCTTTTTTTGAAGAGGGCTGGCTCTTGCGATGGAAAAATGAGGGGGCTTGATGTGAACTTAATTGAGTTCGGGAAGGTCTTTCAAATCCTTTTGGGCTTGATAGTCCCAACGAGTTATAGGGGAAATGTTTTTTTGGGGCTAAAGACCATAATATATATATGGTAATTTCGCAGTTTCACGCGCTTTATAAAACGGAAGGCTTGAGCAAAAAGGTTATGGAATCGTTTCGAAACATTGTATATACCTATTTCAATCAGCATGGCCGGGATTTTCCGTTCAGAAAGGATTTAACGCCCTACAAGGTTTTAGTTTCGGAAATGATGCTCCAGCAAACCCAGGCGGGAAGAGTTGCTGAAAAATACTTGGCTTTTATAGAGAAATTTCTGGATTTCGTTGCTCTCTCTAAGGCTTCATTAGAGGAAGTATTAAAGGCGTGGCAAGGATTAGGATACAATCGTCGAGCCGTGGCATTGAAGAAAATAGCGGAGATTATCGTAAACGACTATGATGGTCGCTTGCCTGAAACAGTTGAAGCCTTGGAAAAGCTTCCAAATATTGGTTTCAATACTGCGTCTTCTATTGTCGCTTTCGCGTATAATAAACCCGTTGTATTTATAGAAACCAATATAAGGAGGGTATACATTCATTTCTTTTTCCCTGGAAAGAAAGAGATCAAGGATAAAGAAATTTTACCTATTGTGCGAGCAACATTGGATCTAAATAACAGTAGAAAGTGGTATTACGCTCTCATGGACTATGGCGTCATGTTAAAGAAAAAGTTTCCAAACTTGAATAAGCGAAGCGCTCATTACAAGAAACAAGCATCGTTCAAGGGATCCAACCGGCAATTAAGGGGAAAGGTTCTGAAACACCTACTTTCCGTTTCAGAAACGAGCATGAGTGCTCTCTTGGAAGCCATCCAATGCGATAAAAAGAAGCTTTCAAGCGTGATTCGTCAATTAGTAAAAGAAGGTTTTCTTTCTTTAGAAGAAAACAAAATTAGCGTTAACGACTCAAAATCACCCTAAGGTCTTCTCGATCGTTACTCCATTGAATGCATCCTTAATTTATCAAATGATAACGGATTAACGAGGTCCTTCTTTCAAGCAAGAAAAATATTTAAATGCGAGTCCAACTTAATATAAAATGTTAAAAAAAGACGAGAGTTTGATTTTTGACTTTCGTGCTTACGAGAAAGTATCTTTTAGTAATTACCCAGAAATGGATTAACGAGCGCGTAAGGGATGTTCGGCGCGCTCTCATTGGTACCCACTTGAGGAAGGGCTATTCTCTTTCATCTAGTGCCAGATGTGAAATCAGGAAGGATTTATAATTGGGATCGCTTAGTACGAGCTATTGATAGGAGCATTTGGCGTGCGGACGATATCGTGATCGAAGAAAAACGCGAACCTTTAAATAGGTAAGTGCCCCCTTTAAATACTCACTGCGTTTCAGGGGGCATGCAAAAATCGATCGCGAATTCGGCTCGTAGTCCCCTCCAGCGAGGAAAACAGGTACTGTTTGTAACTGCCTAGAAATAGATTGAGACACTTTTTTTTATTTTTAGTTTAGAATTTTTAATTGTTTGTAACTGCCTAAAAATAGATTGAGACTAATTTTCTTGCAATCTTTATCACGTTTATTTTATGTTTGTAACTGCCTAGAAATAGATTGAAACGGCTTATCGTTGAAATATAATTCGATTCACCGCTATCGTTTGTAACTGCCTAGAAATAGATTGAAACTGCTTATTTCTATCAGATTGTATTCCCATGCTCTGTTTTAAAATACATTAAAGTAGAGTGGAACATTACTATAAATCAATGCAATTGTCGTTTTAATTTTGGTTCGCAAGCATCTAAAAAATGATGAAAAGCTTTAAAATCGTTAACTTTTAATAAACTAAAAAAATATAAAACAAGCAACG
>JBHLMB010000221.1:0-5315 GCA_048938565.1 Promethearchaeota archaeon
AAAAAGTTAAAACTTTACCTTTATAAATGCTTTTTAGTTCTTTTTAGCATCTTAAGATGATAGTTCCTTGTCATATTGGGTGATTCAAGGAATATGATATATTAGAATTTCATTATATGAAAAGCTTCTGGGATTAAAAGCACGAAATTACTTCCCTTTGAGGGCGTTCCATGTAGGACGTCTTCTATCCAGATTTTTCCGTTATAGGATTCAATAATCTTCTTGACAAGGGATAAACCCAGTCCAACGCCGCTAATCGTCTTATTTTTACTGTAAATGCGTTGAAATATTGCTTCCTTACGATTGTCTTCTATTCCTATGCCGTTGTCTATGAATGAAATCCTAATGAATTTTTTATTACCAATTTTTTCTCTCGAAATTATTGTTTTTATTTTAATTATGGAATTCTCGTTATACATTACGGCGTTGACGATTATGTTTTCGAATATATCAAAAAGCAATTCGTTGGCCTGAACCTTGACCTCCGATAGGGATGTAATTACTTGAAAAACAATTTTTCTATTTTGGAACACTTTTCTTATGTTTGCTATAGATATTTCCAAGCAATCCTTTAAATCGACTGGATAAAGCTTTTGTTCAAATTCTTCAAGTTGGGATAATTTGCGTATGTTATTTACCAATTTTGCTCCCCGATTAACTTGAATTCTAATAATGTCTGTTATTTCCTTTAAGTCTAGATTATTCGGCATTCTAGATTCCAACTCGTATATTTCATTGGCGGTTTGAATGCTTTGAAGGATATTATTTATATCGTGAGAAAAGAGATCCTTCAATAAGTTCGAGTTGTTGTAAGCTTCCCTATATTGTGCTTCTGATTTCTTCAGGGCAATTTCTGCGTTAACTCGCTCGGTTATGTCCTCGTATGTGCCCAATAGACCTACTACTTTTCCTTCAGCGTCGTGGAGAGGAACCTTGTTAGTATCAAGCCACGCATGTTTCCCATCGGCTTGTAGCTGCTGTTCTATTATGTGATATTCTGGATTGTCTGATTCTATGACGAGAGCATCGGTTTCGTGGAAAAATTCCGCTTCCTCTTTTTGCCAAACTAGATCGCTATCTTGCTTTCCTTTTATCTTGCTTGTATCTTGTACACCAGCAACGCGAGCAAAATTTTCATTACATCCTAAATATTTCGATTCCTTGTCTTTCCAAAATATGAATTGGGGGATGTTGTTTAATACTAGTTGAAACATATCTTGGGATTCTTTTAAAGCGAATTCCACGTTCTTGAGATCGTTGATATCAATGATAATACCTTCAATATAATTTTCTTCCCCTTCTTTTACGAATAATTGAGCCGTGAGGGATACATATTTTTTAACACCGCTCACGCTTATCAATTCTGCTTCGAGACTATTGACAATGTTAAATTCTTTAAGTAGTTCGTTTAATTTTGTGATGAGAGTTAGAGAAAAATAGTCCGAGATTCTAGTTCCTATTATGTCTTTTGCTCTTGCCAGGCCAACCATGCTTGCAGTTTTGTCGTTTGCTCGAATTATATTCCCTTTCTCACCTTGGCTCGTCCAAAAACCTACTTGGGCAGTTTCATATAACCTACGATAATTACTCTCTGACTCGAGGATTCTTGCTTCAGCTCTTTCCTTTTCTGTATTATCGCTTAAAATTCCTATGATTCTACGCTCCCCATCAACAACTCTAGTATTTCCGTGAGCATGAATTGAGACATAATGACCTGCTTTATGTTTTATCTTCAAAATGTAATCTAAAGGATTGTTACCTTCGATTGTATCGCGCATACTTCTTTTTGAAAGATCGTAGTCCTGAGGATGGATAAAATCAAAGCACGATTGTCCGAGTACTTCTGATGGTTCGTATCCAAGCACTTCCTTCAACTGAGGGCTTGTAAATGTTATCCGTCCTTCTGCATCAATCTCCATGAGAATATCAGATAAGCTGTTTATCATTGAACGAAATCGTTCTTCCGATTTTCTCAAAAGTTCGTCTTTTTTAATTGAAGCTTTTTCAAGTTCTTTTGTTTTAGTTATATCCCTAACGATTGCTATGATGTACTTAGGGTGCTTTGATTGATCGTTAACAACACTCAAATTATAATCTCCTACAAAAATAGAGCCATCTTTTTTGACTAAACTTCTTTCTATCCCGCTTAAAAATCCTTTTTCCAATAACATTTTGTAATCTTCACGAGCGGCATCTCTTTCTTCTTGAAAGACTAATTCAAGTGTGTTTGTTCCTATTAAAAGATCATTTTCTCCGCCTTTATAACCGAAAAGTCTTAAAAAAGTTTCCGAATGCTCTATTATTTCGCCTTTAATGTTTGTTATGCAAATTGCATCTGGAGAGTTTTCAATTAAAGCATCAAATAAGCTCTCTTTAATTTTTAAACTCCCCCTTTGAATAAAGTTTTAATTGTTATTAGTAAATAAATCATTATTTTATGATTTAAATGTATACTTTCTTAGTTTGATCTTTCGATGTGATATGAAATAATGATAAAACAAGGAATTTATAGATAAATATAAGAAGAGAAAATTTTTTTATATCTTTTCCTGCTGATTTTGATCCAAATATATATCAATTTCAGCGATGCGATAACATAGAACATCGTATGGGCATTGCTCGAAATATATCTGAGCAGCTCTTTGCTTTATTAGATTTTCAGAAACATTCATTTCTGGATTTTCTATCTTGAACAATCGCTCAGCCAGAAACCAGCATAAAGTATCATAAGGATAAGCTTCTTCCGAAAGAAAATATGCTGCGATGTTTATATCATTAATAGAATCTTCGTTTTTATCATTCATGCTTTTTTTAAATACATTATGTTAACAAGTTATTGGATAAATAATGTTTCTACCATATATATTTTCGTAAAACCATACCGTCTATAGGGATAGTATTGCAGAATTTTTAATTTGATATATTTGATGATATTAATTATGATTTAATATAAAATTAGTATAGTTTACAAGCTCGTCGAGAATAAAATTTGTAAAAGTATCTTCAATTTCTTCTTTATAAAGCTTCTTTATAAAATCACCGTAGTCTTGTATCGCCAGTACTCTCACGATGGCAAATAAACCATACTGCTCTCCAATCCTGAACAGATCCGTAATGAATGGATTTTTTTCTAAACGCAATGCTAATTCTTTATATTTCGACGGATCCTTAGGTTTGATTCGCACGATATATTTTCCCTCAATACCAATTTTTTTTGGATTAAAATTGATACAATAATTGAGAATTACTCCTGAATCTTCAAGAGCCTTTATTCTATTGTAGACCGTGGATTGCGATAATTCAATGTTCTCTCTTGATTTTAATATTTTCGAGATTTCGTAAGTTGAGAGAAGTTTCATTTCTTGATTGTCTTGTAAGATTTTCAGTAGCCAAAAGTCATAGTTGTCAAGTTTTTTTTTTGTTATCTTGACTTCTGAAAGTTTTATTCCATTCGTTTTATATATCCTAATTATTTCTGATATTTTGTATTTCTTGAAGTATGAATTTGCCATCGTCTTATCAATAATGGCCAATACTTTGTTAAATTCCTCAGATCCTCGAAACACGAACAATGCTATCAGAGAAAATTCACCAAATATTCCATCTAACATTCTTAATTGAGGAATTTGTAATAAATTCTCTACAAGTTTAGGTTCGTTTGGATTAGTCTTAATTTCTAACAAGACATACCTAAGATTAGGCTCAATTCGTGGATGAATGTTTATGGTAAAGTGATTTACAATATTGTTGTTTTTCATTTCTTTGAGGTGTTTTTTGAGCGTTTGGGATGAAACACCTAATTCTCTTGAAATGTTTGATGATGTTTTTTTTTTTTTAAAATTTAATTTTTTTATTACATTTATCATTTTAATTAACGCTGATGAAAAGATTTTTATATATCTATAATTAAATCAACAGAAATCGCTAATAATGTTTCCTATTTAAGTAAAACCATATTTAAATATTTACTTAAATTTATCTAATTAATAAAAGAATAGATGATAAAAATGGTTAATTACAAGATAGCTGATGAAAAGCTAGCAACAAAAGGAAAAGAATCCTTGTATGTGGCTGAAAATAAGATGCCAGTTGTAGCTAAAATAATTCGAGATAGGTTCGAAAAAGAAAAACCTCTCAAAGGAATAACCATAGCGGGATGCTTACATGTTACTAAAGAAACTGCGAATTTGGCGAGAACTCTAAAAGCAGGAGGTGCTGAAGTGTATTTATGCGGGAGCAATCCCCTATCCACTCAGGACGATGTGGCTGCTGCTTTAGTTGGAGAAGGAGTTCATATATTTGCATGGCATGGAAATACAGATGAGGAATTTTATTGGTGTATTAGAGAATGCTTAAAAGCTAAGCCAAATATTTTGATTGACGATGGTGCGGATATGATTGTTACAGCCCATAAGGAATTCCCTGAATTAATTTCTTCTGGAGTTATAATTGCGTGTCAAGAAGAAACTACGACAGGTGTTAAAAGATTCCGAGCAATGGATAATGCAGGTGATTTAAAAGTTCCTTTATTTCCCGTAAACGACGCTCGTTGCAAGAACCAGTTCGATAATGAGCTGGGAACAGGTCAAGGCATAATTTCTGCCATTTACGGAATGCATGTGTTATTTGCTGGTAAAACATGCGTGATTGCGGGATATGGTCATTGTTCGTCAGGGATGGCTTTAAGAGCCCGAGGTTTGGGGGCGAATGTAATCGTTACAGAAATTGATCCTATAAAAGCGCTTCAAGCTCGTTTTGCTGGATTTCAAGTAATGCCCATTGCAAAAGCACTTCCAGACGCAGATATCGTCTTAACAGCTACGGGATGCAAACATGTCATAGTACCTACAAAAGAAATGTTTGACCTTCTTAAAGACGGCGTGATTCTTGGAAACCTCGGTCATTTTGATATAGAAATCCCAACAAAAGAATTATACAGATTTTCCAAGAAAATAAAACCAATTCGAACAGATGTTGAGGAATTGATCTTTCCCGATGGAAGAAGAATTTACTTACTAGCAAAAGGAAGATTGGCAAATTTAGTCTTATCGGAAGGGCATCCAAGCGAAGTTATGGATATGTCTTTCGCCCTCCAGGCATTAATGTCCGAATACATCGTCAAGAACAAGGACATATTAAAACCAGGAATAATTGAAGTGCCCGCTGATATTGACGATTTGGTTGGCTCTTTAAAACTTCAATCAATGGGGATACAAATCGATGTCTTGACCGAAGAACAATATAACTACATCCACGGCTACGAGGAAGGTACTTAATTCATCCTTTTTTTTACCTCATAACAACATCTTACACTT
>JBHLMB010000222.1:0-5279 GCA_048938565.1 Promethearchaeota archaeon
AACAACCAAGCTTAAAGCTCTTAAAATGCAGAATTTAATGAAAATAAAAAAAAAGATTTGTTGAATATTATTATTTTCTATTATACTGCCTGCTTCGTATTAATATCACGAATCCCACTCCTAAAACGCCAAAAACGACCATCAGGTCAAATCCAGGAATTGCATCCTCTCCCCCAGAACTTGTAACTCCCACGGTGTCCACATATTCATGAGTTGAATCATTACACCTCATTAGTATTGCCGTTGAAAGACCGTTCAACTCACTCACGAGTGAAGAAGGGATTATTGCCGTGATTCCATTTGATCCAACTGATCCTATTTGATCACGACTTGGCCAATCATCTTCGAAATCAGTACCATTCCAAATGTTATTTAAAAAAACTTCTTTTCGTCTTTATTATAATTTCAAGAAATAATTACCAAAATAATAACACATTTATTTAAATTTTAAGAAAAAGATAATTTTGAAACCATAAAAGGAAAATAATCATATTTTTTCTCCTTTTTCAAACGCTCTCTTATAAGAATTATAGAAATAAGATGATTAATAACTCGATTTTATATTTAATATCTTCTTTCCTAGATTCATAAATAAGAGAAAAAAATCTTGAGTTTAGATTATACTTTTAACCTTTTTTTCAATAGTAATGTTATATGGATTATAGAAAAACGAGAATTTAAGATCTTTTAAAAATGTTAGAATCATTACATAACCTGATTATTATATGAATGAAGCCATTCAGGATAGAATCAACAACGAGATAATAAATTTAGAAAACAAATATTCACGAATCCGGTCTATTGATTTCATTAAAGGATTTGCGATAAGTCTCATTATTTTAGCTCATTCTGCGGGAGTTTGGAAGCTTCCCGAACTGGATGGTATTTATACCTTTATATTCACATATTTAGATGTCTTCGGTTCTTCTCTTTTCATTTTTTTAAGTGCTCTTTCGGTCGTTTTTTCTATTCACAAAAAGAATAAAAAAATTCCAGAAAAAACCCTGAAAAATAGGGTATTTATCAGGGGATTTATGATTATGGCAATAGGTACCTTGTATAACCTTCCTAATGCCTTTATAGGGACGACTGAATTTCCGTTTAATTTATGGGGATGGAATATATTGATGTTTATAGGTTTTGCCCAGATATTCACTTATTATATAATAAAGCTTACAAGAGGTTTGAGAGCTCTAATTGGAATCTCCATTATTTTGCTTACATATTTTTTATCTCCTTTTCTCCATACATATAAAGAAAATCCCGTAGTATATGTAATACATTTCATTGTAATATCGCCTACTCCTCTTAATCCCCTCTTACCTTTTGTTTCTATTTGCTTTATTTCTTCAATTTTTGGCGAAATTCTCGTTGAGGCGATGTCATTGGAATCATTTGAAGCACGATTAGATCTGTTTCGAAGATTTCTAAGAAATGGCGTGATTTTCTTGTTCGTAGGCGTGTTACTTGGTATCCTAGATCGCGATCCTTTCTTTATATCTCATGGAATATACTTTCCTAAATTCGTAATAAGAGGAGAGCCATCAAATATATTTTATTCCATTGGAATCGCTTTAATTCTAATAGGTTCCCTTTTTTATTATATTGATGTGTTAAAAAAGAATAATGTCTTTGTCCAAATGTTTGTGTTTTTAGGCAATGTGTCATTAAGTTTATTCTTAATTTCGTATATTTGGTTGCCATTATTTACCGTTCATTTCAACATCTTTATAATATGGTTTGCTTGGATTGCTTACACTTCCATATTGGCTTTTATGATGTATATTTGGAGGTATTACTTTTCTGGCAAGTATTCTCTTGAATGGATGATGAGTCATATGGTTGGAAGCAGGAAGAAAGTGAATAATATTATTTTTAAAAAGTTAGATTAAAAAAAAAAAGAATTGAAACTATTTACATATTTATAATAGTATCGTTTTCGAATATTAGATCAACTAAATCGTCCATTGGAAATAATTTTATGTTATTGGCGATTAAATCATTTAATTCTCGTATGTCTACATCCTTTTTAGAGGCAATTACTGTCTTTTTTTGATCGAGCGCTTGTATAATAGTTTTATCAGCAAAGTATACAGCATTTTGAATTAAAGCAATCGTTACCTCATCTGTATTCATATGCGCTGCATTTAAAACCTAAGACTTTAAAGAAGCAACGAGCTCTTTAATCAAAAAAAGAGAACCTCAATTCAAGGGAATATAATTCCCATGTTAGTATCAATTTCTTATCATATAGAAATAATATTTTCAATTTAATACAATTTTGAAACTAATAAAAAAAAGAATAGACTAGAAATTTGAATATATCATGAATTTCTGATCAGAACCAATTGAGTATATTTCAAATTTCGAGCCCTTTTTCGTGGTACACATGAGTTGTATCATAGGAAACAAGTAAATTTGGCTCTGAATTTGGGCGTTTTTATCTTTATCATAGGAATTATAGTCGCTCTTGGCGTCGCTTATTGTTTTACTAATTTTCTTGTTATAATACCCCAAACTTGCTTCCGCCTTTGAAGTGAGCTCCTTGAAATTAGTAAATCTAATACCTTCAACTTCCTCGATAAGTTGATGGAGGTCCTTTTCGATTTCTTTTTCATATTTGGTCTGAGCACTACTATGTAGGACTGGAACTCCTGTCACAACGGTCTTGAATGGCACAGGAAGAGTCTGATACTTGTACAAGTTTTTATATCCCTTACATTCTTTGCATTGAACGCGCAAGTTTCCTTCTCCGTAACAGTCAGGACAAGGATATTGGAGCGTTTTCTTTACTTTTTCCTGTTGTTCTCCTTCAAGAACTTGTACGGTAGCAGTGATCTTTCCGGCACCCTTACAGGAGCATTTCCTTTCCTCATATCCTTTTCCCTTGCACCTCTTGCACTGGACCGTCGTGATGGATTCAAAAACTGGAACGCTATCGTTCCCTTTCCAATTGTCTTTATTTATTTTTCCCGCACCTTTAAAAGAATAAAATTGCACCTTGCTCAAGCGGGGTGCTATGACTACATCTTCATCCTTATCTGAAGATAGACCAACGGTTTTTTTTACTGCAAAATAAATGGCTGCCTCTTTCATGTTATCTGTTACGTATTCTGCAGCTGATATAGCATCTAAAGAAAAAACTGCGCCTTTAGTGCCAAATTGTTTTTCAAGCTTCTTTCTATCCTTTCGAGCTGCAGAATTCTTCCACTTCTCAAAAATGTCGTCTAAATTTGGTGTTTTAATTCTTACATCTGGCAAAATAATCTAACCCTTTTTATTATCTATTTTTTTTTTTAATAAATGAATATAATTATTATCTAGTATATAAAACTTTGAATATTTCTTCATTTAAACTATTCTGGTGCAATAATGAGACACATAATTTTTGAAATTGATTCCTCTCAAAAAATTAACACCATTTTAGTAAAATTCATAATTTGTTATTGTTTCTTTTGTTATAAATTTATCTCCTGAGATTTTACTTCAATCTCAAGTTTGGTAGATATATCATTTCTATATATTACCTTAATGATTTTATATTTGCTTACATAATTTTTATTGAAATTTAATCTTTTTGTAAACAACAGCACTCCTTCCATTTTTAAGCAAGCGAGTCTTATTTATCAATTGAATGAAACTCGCCGAATTGATTCACTTGAAAAGAACGAAAAAGCTATCCGAAGCGTGCCACGCTGCCAAGAACCTATATAACCAGTCTAACTACCACGTGAAGCAAGGATTCTTCTGTCTTGACGAGTGGTGGAGGTACGAGGACCTCTGGCATACCCTCAAGGACTCGGACGTTTTCAAGGCGCTTCCCTCGCAAACCTCGCAGCAGGTACTCAAGATCCTCGACAAGAATTGGAAATCGTTTTTTCAGGCAATGAAGGAATGGAAATCCCATCCAGAGCGGCTTAATGGACGCCCTCACCCGACCAAGTACAAGGAAAAAGACGGAGAATTCGTCGTCGTCTTCACCAACCAGCAATGTCGCATCAAAGAAGGTTTCCTGCACTTTCCCAAGCGCTCGCAATTACCGCCCGTGAAAACCCGCATCAAACAGGGGCTGCGGCAAATTAGAATCGTCCCCAAGGGACTCTACTACGCGCTGGAAATCGTCCACGAGCGAGAAAAGACCGACCTGAAGTTAAACGATAATCGAATTGTCGGGATTGATTTGGGGCTGAATAACATCGTGACCATGGTAAATAACGCAGGGCTCAAGCCCGCTGTCATTAAGGGCGGCGCGCCAGGTACATCAAACAATACTACAAGAAGCAGCGCGCCAGGTACTCAAGTCTCAAGGACAAGCAGGGTCTAGGATTTGAAAATAGAAGACTTCAAAAACTCGCGATGAGGCGGAACAATAGAATTAATGACGCCTTTCACAAGATTTCAAGAGCCATCGTCCGGTATTGCGTTTCGCATGGCTTCGGGAGTTTTTGAAGTCTTCGGATATAACGCTTCCTGGAAGCAAGGCGTCAAAATCGGAAGGAAAAACAATCAAAACTTCGTTCAAGTGCCGTTTCTCAAGCTCGTGAACCAGATTACGTATAAGACAGAGTTAGTCGGGATTGAGCTCGTGATGGTCGAGGAATTGTTTGCTTCAAGATGTAGCTTCTTGGACGACGAGCCGATCGAGAGGCGCCACCGGTATCAAGGAAAGCGTGTGAGTCGCGGATTGTTTCATTCAAGCAAGGGGGAGCTCATCAACGCTGATGTGAACGCCGGCTATAACATCTTAAAGAAAGCATTCCCGAACGCCATTTCGGCCAACGGAATAGAGGGCTCCGGGTTGAGCCCGTATTCGATTGCCAGTTCCTAACAGAATTGACCGAGCGAATAAAATTTAAATCCCATTAAGGGAATTTAAAAATTACCTTTGCTTATTCTATTTGATAAAATCTAACCTTTTAGGGTAAGTTAAAATAAACAAATATTAAAATACTATGAGGTCGATAATTATTTTATAGAACAAAATAAAAAAAAAATAAGTAAAAATGTCTGATGCGGATCGCCAGAGCGCGCAGTATCTCTTGGATTGGATAAAGCAAGGCGGAGTTGCTCAATGGATAGAACATTTTCTTTCTCAAGGTGACGATGCCAAGCTAAGACAAATTAAAGGAGTTTACGATAAAATAAAGCAAGCTTTTGGTTTCTAGCTTATTTTATTATTTTTTTCTCTTTTTTATGGTACATTACATTTAAATTTGATTAAAACCAAAAAGTTGATTTATTTCGTTTTCTTTAATAAATTAGAAAAAAAAACACAAGAC
>JBHLMB010000223.1:0-5272 GCA_048938565.1 Promethearchaeota archaeon
AAAATGTTTGGTAAATCAAAAAAAATATAAATAAAAAATATCAATTATTAGATATAAAGAATTATTTCGTGCAATAAGTTTAAAAAAATAGGAGAACACATTTCATGTCAGATACTCCAGAAACTCTCGATGTACTTTTAAGAAAATTATTATCAACTATGCCAGAAGTAACCGCTGCTGCAATCGTTTCCGTGGAGGGTTTACCAATTTCGTCTGCATTAGCTGCAGATGTTGACGAAACACGTATTGCTGCAATGACAGCAGCTATTCTTTCTCTAGCAGAGAGAGCAATTCATGAAATGAGCAAGGGCGATTTTCAAGAGATTTATATAAAGGGTACTGATGGATATCTCATTGTTCTACAAGCTGGCAGGAACGCCGTGCTTACAGTCTCTACAACCATCGACATTCGCTTGGGGCTAATTTTATTGGATGCAAAAAGGACTTGTGAGAAGATTGCAAAGCTGATTTAATCGGAATGAATTACATTTTGATATTCTCTTTTAACGGAAAGAAAACCGAAAATTATTAATTTCATGTCGCATTCAAGTATTTATCCATACCTCATCAGTTTGTTTGAAAACGATGAAGTAAAGAAAACGAAAAGAAATAGTTATTGCTTCTTAAAAATCATTGATTAACTTGGTTAATAATAATGTTTGTAAAATACACTATCAGGTCAAAAATTGAAATTCCTCCCTTTCTATTTGATCAGGAAAAAACCATTTCCGCCAGAATAATTTTAAGCGAGGATTTTGAAGGGATTATAACTAGAGATTTTGGATTTATTATAGCAGTCGTTGATGTGCTCAGCGTTGGACCCGGAATCATCATTCCTGGAAATGCCAACACCTTTCATGAAGTGGAATTCACTCTCTTGGCCTTCAAGCCTTCTATATCGGAAGTAATCGAAGGAGATGTAGTGGAAATAGTTGATTTTGGAAGCTTCATCAGGATGGGGCCTTTAGATGGGCTAGTTCATGTGTCTCAAATATGCGATGACTATATATCATATGAACAAGTAAGCAATCGTTTTATAGGAAAAGAAACGGGTAAGATCTTGGAAGTAAACGACGAGGTTCGAGCAAAAATCATAGCCGTATCATTAGGAACGGGAAGGAGCGGCAAGTTAGGTTTAACCATGAGGCAGAAATTCCTTGGAAAAATAGATTGGATAGAGCAAGATTTAGAAGAATATATGTCTGATGACGAAGCAAAACCCGCCGTTGAAGAAAGTGGATAACTAAACAATTAATGAGAAGTCATTAAGATGAAAGAAAAAGCTTGTAAAAATTGTCATCTAATAACAAAAAACGAAAATATTTGCCCAAAATGTAAGACTCATTCATTAAGCGACGATTTTAATGGAGAGGTTATTATTATCGATCCTAAAGAGTCAAAAATAGCAGAATATCTCAAGATTTTCATTCCGGGTAAATATGCTCTACGAGTTAGATGAAATTTCTTTTTTAATTTTTTATAGAATCAACTTTAAGATAAGCATCTAGAATGAAATAGCTCTTTTTAATTAAATGCTATAAAGTACTCATAAAAAACAAAAATTTTATCTTAAATACACCAATATATTTTCTTAATTTTAAACATAATATCTTTTAACAATATTAATCATGTCGTTTAAAATAGAGATTCTTAACGAAGAAAAAAACCCTTTAATAGACAGAACTGAATTAGAATTCAAATTAGACCATTCAAGAGCTAGCACACCTAATCGGTTGGAAGTTAAAGAAAAGATTTCCGCAATGAAGAATTCTGATAGGAAACTCACGATAATAAAAAGCATTAAGTCTCACTTTGGAAGTTCTTACTCAATTGGAAAGGTTTTTATATACGAAAAAGCAGAGGATTTGGAATATTACGAACCATTCCATATAAAAGTTAGAAATTTACCAAAAGAAAAAAGAAAGGAAATTTATCAACTAAAAAGAAAAAAAGAACCGTATAAACATCTTTTTAGTCAAGAATAAAATAATAGAATAACTAATAAAATATGACAAAAGCGTCAAAATATTATCAAGTTGAAGGAAATAAGCTGGTTCGAACGCATCGGGCATGTCCTAAATGTGGACCAAGCTATTTTCTAGGAGATCATTACGATAGGTCTAGCTGCGGGCATTGTGGTTATACAGTGTTTAAGAGAAAAGGAAAAGCAGCGACAACCTCCAGCAATAAGGCTTCACGTAGATCTCCTAGAAAGCGATCAAAATCAACTTAATTACTCTTTTATTTAATGATAGAAATTTTTATACTCTTGTTTTCTTTCAATTCATTTAAAAGTGACGATTGACTTTGGAATTATAGATGAAATCCAACAAAAAGATTTGTCTTGGCATTGAAAGTACGGCCCATACATTCGGAGTTGGTATTTTAGATTTCGATGGAAGGGTATATAGTAGAATAAATGAAATTTTTGTACCAGAAAAAGGCGGACTTCATCCTGTACAAGTAAGAGAGCAATACCTTGGTAGTTTCATGACAATTATAAATAAAGCTCTTTTAGAATCAAACTGCTCAATAAAGGATATTGACCTAATTGCTTTTAGTCAAAGCCCTGGATTGGCTCCCGTATTAAAGGTAGGCGCATTAGTTTCGCGCATGTTGAGTCAATTACTTCATATTCCAATTATTGGAGTAAATCATTGTGTTGCTCATATTGAGATCGGCAGGTTAATGTGTAGAGTTGATGATCCTCTCACGCTATATGTTTCGGGCGGAAACACGATAGTTAGCGCTTTTGAATCAAATAGGTATCAAATTTTTGGTGAAACCTTGGATCTCCCGATAGGAAACATGATTGATTCATTTGCTCGAATCGTAGGTTTACCTCACCCTGGCGGTCCAAAAATAGAAAATTTAGCACTCAAATCGAAAAAATACATTCAACTTCCTTATGTAGTGAAAGGTATGGACCTTTCTTTTTCAGGTCTTTATACTGCAGCAAAAAAATTGGTTGAGTCAAAAGATTATGGTAATAAATACGATTTGAACGATGTTTCATTTTCTCTTCAGGAAACGGCTTTTGCCATGTTAACAGAAGTAACTGAACGAGCACTTGCTCATACAGCTAAAAATGAAGTACTCTTAACAGGAGGAGTTGCTGCTAATCGAAGGCTCCAAGAAATGATTAGAAATATTAGCGAAGAGCATAATGCCCGATTTGAAGTTGTCCCTCTGAAATTTGCTGGTGACAATGGAGTAATGATAGGATGGACCGGTATTCTTCGATATATGACTTCAGGAGGTCATAATTTATCAGAAACAATTATTCAACCAAAAGAGAGAATGGACAATATAAGCATTCCTTGGAGGGAATAAATGCTTGATAGTAAATTGTATTGTTAAAAAAGGTATCCTACAAAAAGGAGCAGAAGCTACACTTTTTTATGGCCAATGGTTTGGTAAGGATGTGATTTTCAAACACCGAATAGCAAAAAAATATAGAATTGAGCAATTAGATAAAACCATTAGAGCGAAAAGGACTCTTAACGAGGGACGAGCATTAATTAAAGTAAAAAATTATGATATTAACTGCCCACAAGTCTATGAAATTGATCCAATTAATTCAATTATAATCATGAAATATATTCATGGAAAAAAGATGAAGGACATACTAAATGAACTCCAGGATGCTAAAATAAAAAAATTTTTTACGATAATTGGACATTTTATAGCAAGATTGCATATTAATGGACACATACATGGAGATATAACGACTTCAAATATTATCATTACTCCAGAAGAGGAATTATATCTAATTGACTTTGGTTTGCATGATTATTCAGATTCTATCGAAGACAAGAGCGTTGACCTGCATCTTCTCAAGCGCGTTTTATTATCTTCTCATGGTGACTTCTTAAATACATGCTTTACAGCTTTTCTAGAAGGGTATAAGGAAGAGTATGAGAAAAACGATATAAAAGGAGTAGAAGACATCATTAAAAACATTACAATAATAGAAACCCGCGGGAGATATGTGAAAAAAGAAGATAGAAAGTAAAAAGACTTCTTTGTCTCTTCTAATTCAGTAAAAAGAATAGATAAATATTTTTCATCAATTTTCAAATACTGAATGTGAGTTGTTTAGTTGATTATAAAAATTTTCAAGTGAAAATGAAATTCGTGCATCTGATTTGGAGTACATTATATAGGAGCTTTATATAGGGAATAATTTTATATAAGAATAATTACTAAATAGTATTATAGAAAAAGTGGAAATAGTTTAGGGAATATTTAAACAGGGCTATTTAATAAGTTATAACGGGATATTACCACGCCTGTTTAAATTCAAAAAGTTAAGGAGATTTAAAAATGTCACAATTTATTGAGGAACATGGAAAAAAGCTTCGTTTTATGAAATCAAGCGAAAACAAGAAGGAACCGATGAAAAATATAACCATCAATATACCAAACCAATATGATGAGCTTATAAACAAGCTAGTATCACTTAAACTGATTCAGAGTCGATCTGAGGCAATAAGAAGTGCATTAAAAGATTTTTTAGCCAAAGAATTTAAAACTCTGGAATTTTACGATTCATTTCTAAACGATGAATAGTAAATTAATCTAAAATTGCATTCCTTTTCTTTAATTGCTTGAGTAGCAATACTTTTTCTCAAATATTTATTTTAATACAATTTAATATTGATAATTCTAAAAATATAAGATCAACATATTTTTACTAAAAGTAAAAATTATGAAGAAAAATACTACCTTTTTTTTCTTAATTTTCTAGCTTCTCTTTCTATCTCCCTTAGAATGACAACATCATCAACTCTAATTGGACCTTTAACATTTCTGGTTAAGATCCGGTTTTTATCCCTACCCTCAAGGAGCCTAACTTTTATTTGTGAAATCTCTCCTGTAAGACCAGTTCTCCCTACTATTTGAATTACTTGAGCGGGGATTGATTCGTCTTCAACAACAGGGACTTTCGATTTGTCAATTTTGACCAAAACAATTCACCTTATTATTTTTTTATTTCGTTTACTTTTTTGATGATGTCTTTTAAGATGTTGTCGTTTCCCGAACCGACATTATCAATGGAGATCGCACTAGCGCTTACATTTATCTTTGACATGTTTCCTACATCTTTTCGAGTAGCAATGTAAGCGTATGGAATTTTCTTCTCTTCGCAAAGTAAAGGGATGTGAAACAGTATTTCAGGAGGAGTGACGTCTTCAGCCATTACAACTAGTTTTGAAGTTCCTCTTTCAATTGATTTCGTTACCTCGTTCATTCCTTTCCTAATTTTAGC
>JBHLMB010000224.1:0-2294 GCA_048938565.1 Promethearchaeota archaeon
TTCACATTTTTATAAAATCTATAGATTATTTATTTCAATAGAATTTAATCTTTTAGGTTATGAATTTAATAAATTCTTCTTAATGAATACCATCTAGCATCTTCTTGACAAGTAAATCCCCTAATTCCTCCTAAGAGGGTGAGAATACTTCCATAAAACTAATTAAATTACCTTCTAATTTGGATGTGTTAATCTTTAATCCTTTAGTTGTGAAAATATTATTTAAAATGTTTTATTTTTATTTATTTGAGTAAAAATTCAAGTGAGAAAACATGCGCATTTTAATCGTAGATTGCCTCGCCATTGGGAAAAAAGTAAGGAAATTTTCTAGAGACTTTATTGGAGGGGGACCAAGACTAATTGCTGCCGTCTTAGATAAAATAGAAGAAAAAAAGTTAAATATAGACATAATTAGAGCGGAAGATATCTTAACAGGAAGTGATAAAAAGCGTTTCTTGAAAAATTACGATTTCTTCTTAATATCTGCAATGACAATGGACGAATATTCGGTTCAGAATGTAGTAGATATTATTAGAGTAAATAAAAAAAAGGCTCTGATAATAATAGGAGGACCAATTGCTTCTGATGACAACCTTCTTAAAAAGATTAGTGCCGATATTTCTGTAAAAGGAGAAGGTGAAAGGAAAATATATTCAATAGCATCGATTTTAATTGAAAACAAACTTAAATTAGATGAACATAGCATTAAAAATTTAAAGGATGTAAAAGGAATAAATATTCGACGGGAGCAACAAGTAATACAAACCGAAGATGCTCCTTGTCTTAGTAGAAAGGAATATGATTTTTTTATTAATTCTAATCTCTATTTTGATTATATCAAGCAATATAAAGATTTTAAGTTCACAAAAATATACGTGGAATGCTTGAGAGGGTGTTCAAATTACCTAAGAACGAAGTTTCAGCTGAAGACCAGCAATAAATGCTCTGAAAAATGCCAAAATTGCAATGAAAAAACTCCAAATCCCAGTTTAAATTGTCCTTCTAAAATTCCCCCGGGATGTGGTTTTTGTTCCACCATTGATTCTTTTGGATTTCCAAAATCACGAGACATGAACAATATATCAGAGGAAATAAAGTTTTTGTTGAGCATAGGGGCTAAAAGAATAGTGTTAGGTGGTCCTGATTTTTTAGATTATAAGAGAGAAGATTTAATAAAAAATAAGATCTTAACAACACCACTTGCACCTCCCGAACCAAATTATGAAGCCTTAGAAGGATTGATTGATGAACTCGTGAGATATGAAGCGATTCAAAAGCATAAATCACAGATATTTATAGAAAACATCAAGGCAAGCTTATGCACCCCTCGAGCATTGAAAATAATCGCAAAAATCCCAAATTCTATTTTTTCTATTGGTTGTGAAACGGGATCTGAAGAATTTTCCAAATTACTTGGTCGACCCTTCAATCCAAGCAAAACATTCGTGGCAGTTAAAGAAGCAATCAAATTAGGAATAAGAGTACATGTATATTTCATCCATAGTTTACCAGGAGAAAAAGTATCTTATATAAAGGATAGTATGGATTTAATCAATAAATTTTATGATATTGGTGTAGAAAAAATAACAATTTATAAGTATCAGGAATTTCCTGGCGCCCCCTTTTATTTACTTAAAAATAAAGTAAAGATGTTGGATAAAAAAAATTTAGAGTTGAACAAATTTCGAAAAAAGATGGTAAGGCGTGTTATAAATTTCAATAGAATGAGGAAAGAAGAAATGGTGGGTACTAACATTAATGTAATACTAGCAGAACCCGATTTATCCAACAAACTAAATGCAATTGGATATATTATTCGGGGTGGACCTAAAGTTTTAGTTCGAAATGGATATAAAAATCTAGGGAGGGAGGTGGTTGTTTCAATCAAGAAGGTTCTTTCTGATAAACTTATTGAAGGGGATGTTGTGAAAAAAATTCATTAGAAGTTTTTTATATTTGGTTGCTTCGACATTACCATTTTAAATAAAAATAATATTCAGACTTTAAATACATATTTTTTAAAAAATGCTTAATTCAGATTAAAACCATGATGTAATAAAAATAATGGATAATGAAAATCCTTTCAATATGGGGTCGTTTCATAACCAAGAAACCTTGGTACTACCTCTTTGGGCTCGTGCAAGAGATTACAAGCAATCCAAATCAATTCTACACGATAGACACGCGTGGGAAGTTTATAGAAAATTAAACTATGATTATAGCAAAATTGAGAGAATGTTTGGATTAATGCAAGTTATTGCAATGAGCGTTCGCTCAAATAATTTAGATTTCCA
>JBHLMB010000224.1:2304-5259 GCA_048938565.1 Promethearchaeota archaeon
AAAATTTCAGTAGAAGGGAGAGGATATATGTTAGCTTTTACTTTTGAAATATGTCGTGATTTTCATGTAAATAATATGAGAACGATTTTACGAGCAACAAGAACAGCAAGGAAATATCTTATTAATCATCCAAAATCAACAATTATAAACATTGGAGCTGGACTTAGTACTGCTTTCTATCGAGTAGATAATGGTCAATTAAAATGGTACGATCTCGATTTGCCTAATGTTATTGCCTTGAGAAAAAAATATTTCGCAGAAAATCCACGAGTAAAATGTATTAGTACATCTATATTTGATTATAGCTGGTTTGATCAAATTAATTCTCCTAAGGAAGTTTTTTTTGTTGCTAATGGAGTATTCATATATTTTGACGAATTCAAGCTAAAAGAATTATTTCTAGAGCTCATTAATAACTTTCCTTCTTCTGAAATTGCTTTTGATGTTCATTCAAAAGTAGCAATCACCATAGGAAACAAGATGAATCTTCAAAGATGTAGTATAAAAGGTAAAATGAGATGGGGGATAAATAGAGTACAAAAAATCTTAAAATGGAACGATAGAATAGAAGTTATTGATGATTATCCTATGTATGCACATATTCCAAGAAACACAGAATGGGGTTCAGATGTTATTGCTAAAATGAATTTAGTAGACGATGTAAGATTAGCAAATATTTTTCACTTGCGTTTTAATTAATATTCAGAAAATTTGTAGTAAAGAAGAATATAATAATTCAAATATCTCCCTTAGAAGTAAAACCTTTTTATTGACTAAAACAGAATTATTTACATTAAATACTCAAAATATTTTCAAAAAGGAAAAGGTTTAAAAAATGGTAGATTATTTCAATTCAAGAATATTATTACAACCAAGCGAAGTTCCAAAAGAATGGATTAACATCCTTCCAGATCTACCCTCACCAATGACACCCTTAGTAAATCCTATGGATGGAAAACCAGCACCCCCAGAAATGGCATTTGCAATTTTTCCTAAGGAATGTGTAATGCAAGAAGTTTCTCAAGAATCCACCATTCCCATTCCAAACGAATTAAGAGAAATTTTTGCCAAAACATACAGGCCTTCGCCTCTTCACAGAGCATTGGGATTGGAAAAAAGCTTGGGAATTGAAGGAGATGATATACAGATATATTACAAAAACGAAAGTCATTCTCCAACGGGATCTCATAAGCCTAATACCGCTATTGCCCAAGCATATTACGCCAAGAAAGAGGGGCTTGAAGAATTAGTCACTGAAACAGGAGCGGGACAATGGGGCTCGGGACTTTCGTATGGGACCAGTTTATTCGGAATAAAATGTACCGTCTACATGGTACGCGCAAGTTTCAATCAAAAGCCAGGAAGAAAGATTTTAATGAGGGCATATAATGCCACGGTTCACGCAAGCCCCTCTAGATTTACTGAATCAGGAAAAAAATTTTTAGAAGTAGACCAAGAGCATCCTGGAAGTTTAGGAATTGCAATTTCAGAAGCAGTTGAACACAGCAT
The DNA here is from genome assembly GCA_048938565.1 of Promethearchaeota archaeon. Classification (GTDB taxonomy): domain Archaea; phylum Asgardarchaeota; class Lokiarchaeia; order Sigyniarchaeales; family SOKP01; genus FT1-020. The sequence goes on from JBHLMB010000224.1 coordinate 3,814, forward strand.
GAGGAGCGATAAAGCAAGATATTCACTTGGAAGCGTGGTGAATTTTGTTCTGCTCCATCAAACAATAATCGGGCAAGAAGCCAAGATTCAACTTGAAAAAGTTGGAGTAAAACCAGACATAATCATAGGAGGCATGGGTGGGGGTTCTAATTTTGCAGGATTAGCCATTCCATTTCTAAGAGATAAATTGTATGGAACTCTCCCTGATGTCGAAATTATTGGCGTTGAACCACGAGCATGCCCAAGCGTTTGTAAAGGAAAATATTTATGGGATTTTGGAGATACCGCAATGAAAGGTCCAATAGTAAAAATGCACACCCTCGGACACACATTCATTCCCAGTCCCATTCACGCAGGAGGTTTGAGATATCACGGAATTGCTCCAATTATCTCAATATTAGCCAACAATAATATCATAAACGCTGTAATGCACCATCAGACTGAAGTAATAGAATCAGGCATAACATTTGCAAATGCCGAAGGTATTCTCCCGGCACCAGAGACAGCCCACGCAGTAAAAGAAGCGATAGATCAGGCATTAAAAGCTAAAGAAAATAACGAAAAAAAGGTAATATTATTTAATTTCAGCGGCCACGGTTTTTTTGACTTGCTCGCATATAAAGAATATATGATGGGAGATTTAAAGGATTATGAACTTCCAACAGAAGAAATTGAAAAGGCATTATCTTCACCTGAAATGCCTAATATAGATGAATCTAAATTCTAAATTTTCTTTTTATTATAATTATTTTCAAATTTTGTAAGAAAGGATATTTGAAATCAATTTTAGGGTGTGCTTTAAAATTATCTTCCTTCAAATATCTTAATCAAGTTTTTTGCGGCAATTCGCATTACCTTGACAGTTTTCATAAGGGTGTCAATCTTTGTACCCGCACAAACGATTACAAGCCGTCCTGCGTTTGTTATTATGATATATCCGTCATTTGCTCTGACTATAATTTCGCTAAGATCTTCTTGAAAAAGTGTTTGGATCGTTGACCGTCCTGTCATTAGCAACGCGGCACCAAGACCACAAAATTGATCTCCATCAACCTCGTCTTTATATTGGGGTAGTGCTGAAAAGGCTATTTGATATCCTTCAAATGATACTAAAGCTATGGCTTCTATATCAGCATTTGAAGTAATAAAAGTAATCTGAGGGCTTATTTTTTCAATATCGTCGTTGTTTATACCTAAATCAGAACCAAATTGAATAAAAATACACCTGTAAAGATTGTTAATAATAACTATTTTAAGTATTAAAAATCATCTTGAATTAATATTATAATTATGAATTTTATTCTTTTTAATTTTAATCAAATTAAAAACATTTTTCAAATATTATTTCAAAAGGGTATTACTTTGTTTTCTTTGCATTTAAAATAATAGTAAAATATAAATTACATTATTTAAATTAGTTGTTTGAATTAAATTATGATTACAACC
>JBHLMB010000225.1:0-5241 GCA_048938565.1 Promethearchaeota archaeon
TTTCATTTATTTTCGAACTTTTCTCGTTGAAGAATTCATAAATTTAAAATTACATTTTTTTTTATCTTATCTATCATAAAAACGGAATAATTATCGTGAAGAAATCAAAGAAAATCATTTTATGTTTGTTATTTGTTTCATATATAACACTATCATTAGGAATTTTTTCTGTAAATGTGCAAGGAGCTTTAGATACGACTCCTGGTTTTGGCGAGCCGCCAGTTATCGATGGAATTATAGACCATTCAGAGAACGAATGGGAAGGAGCAAATAAAACTATTGATTTTGATTTTCTCAACACCTCCTCATATAATAGCGAATTATGGGTCATGCAAAGTGATTCGAATCTATATATCGCTATTCAATTTAATCTTTTACATGTGGATACAGAATTTATTGGAATAAAGATTTCAAATAGCACTTCAAACAGTACGGAAAGCTATAAAGACGCAAGAATAGTTCAATTCACGAATTTATCACTTGGGGAATATAATTATAAAGATTATAAAATAAATAACAGCGTTTTTACAGAAGATATCACACAAGACGGTGAAGGAGCAGCAGTTAATGATGGTAATGATATTTGTTATGAATTCATGATTCCCTTAGAATCAGAAGATCCTGACGATGTCTCTCTCGAGTACGGCGAGTCCTATACTTTTAACATTACTTATGGCGAATCAAATTCGTATCCAAGCTCAATGAAGCATTTTAGCGTCGTTGTTATTAACATCCAAGAACCAAAAACTCCAGAAATCGATGTTCTCGAATTATCCATCCATATATTAGCTATAATAGTATTTTCTGCAACAGGAGCATTTATTTTTATTTATATCTTAAAGATCTTCTCCGTGAAGAAAAAAATAAAGAGGATTGTGCGACAAAATGCCTAAATTTGAGAAAAATAGAACAAAGGGAAGACCTTCCGAGAAATCTCAAGAGATTGATGAAGCTTTTGCTTTCAGGTCTGTAAAAGTATCATTGATTTTAGGAATGGTTTTTTTATTTATCTCTCTTTGTTTCAACTTACTTGATGTTTTTTCCTTGTTGGAACTCGAAGATAGCGTTTTGCTTGAAATCTTAGATTACTCAATAAAAATTGCATCCCCCTTATTTTTCTTTTTATTTATTTTGATAAGTGTAGGAAATTATAGAGATTTATTAGGAAAACCGATAGATTGGTTGGGTATTCTGGGTATTTTCCTTTTATCCCTGCTCCAGACCATTAGAAATACGACAGTGTTAGGTGGGACTTTTATAGGATTGATAATCATCATTATATATTTTTATATCCTTAAAGAGCGTTAGTTTCAGGCGTGAAATAATGAAACCACACCTCCTTTTTATTGGCCATAGAGGGAGTTTAGGTGGTTTTGACGAAAATACGCCCCACGCATTTAATAAAGCTATAGAATGTGGTGCGGATTATATAGAACTTGATGTTCGAGCAACTAAAGACAACAAGCTCATTGTCATCCACGATTCTAACCTGAAGAGAACAACAAATGGAATCGGAGAAATCAATGAGATGAATTACAAAGATATAATCAGATTTCGTACAAAAGTTACTCATTGTCGCATTCCTCTCCTTTCTGAAGTATTAGATCAGTTCAAAAATACGGTAAAATTCATCATTGACATAAAAACAGAAAATATTTGGGAAGCAGTAGCAGAACTGATTCAAAAGAATAACCTATTAGATAGTTGCATTTTAAGTGGAAGGTATTTAAAAGATTTACGATCTTTTAAATCACAGAATCCCCAAGGTAAGATCTGTTATAATATCACGAAAGGAATAGGATTTTCGTTTTCCGAACTTGTGAAAAAAGAATGTGTTCCTAATGACATCGATTTAATTAGCGCAAGCACGGAAATATTGAACTCAAAATTTATCGAAATATGTCATGATAACGAAACATTAACTTTAACTTGGAAATTTAACAACTATAAAGATTCCTTAAAAAAAATAAAGAGATCAATAAAAATGGGAATTGATGGTGTTCTTTTTGATAGTTGCTTTAATATACCTATTATTAAGCAATGGTTGAGTAATAAATATAATTGATTTAATACACTATCTAAATTAATAATAGTATTTTTTATCTAAAAATTCGTAATTGAGGGCCCAGAGGGCAGGTATAAGATAATTTCATCTAAGGATAGTAGTTTAATCCATTTTCTCTTATCAGGATCTGAAACTCTGAGAAAAAACGATTTTATTTCTTTAGCAAGTTTTCCTTTTGTTAATCCCGCCTTGGAAGGACTAATAACGATAATATCACCGTTTTGATGCTTTTGTATTGCACTTTTTGGACCACAGAAGATTTTTGGATAAAAGACTTTAATGTCATCATTTTTAGAATCTGAAATATCTTCAAATTCCAGAGCAATCGCAAGCTCTATTTTAGCATTCTTAATTATTGTTTTTTTTCCTGTTATCATAAAGGAGCCTTTAGGTAAGAATTCTCCAGATGGAGGTCTTTTTGAAATCTGTTCGGGATGTATATAGAAAACATCTACAATTCCCCAAGACTCCTTCCATGCTCGAGAATAACTGGCAACAAAATTTGCAGCTTCTTTTATTGATTTTTCCGGGATCTCCTTATTTTCGGGATTTTTTAAAATTGTAAGAGGAGACCCAGGGAAATTAGTGTGAAAAACCAAGTCTTGAGAATCGATGTATTTTTTAAAAATAATCTCGTTCGAAGAAGCATCTTTTCCTCCTAAAACGAGAAAACCATCCGATGTCGTGAACCAGTGGAACTTTTCATACCATTTTTTTTTTGGTTTTTTCACGAGAAAATCAACTTCTACTTCGATCAACTCTTTTTCTTCATTCAATTTCTTAATTTTTGATTTTGTCTGCTCTATAGCGGGAAGAGTTCCCTTGATTTTTTTATCTGCTTTTTTTCCCTTCGCGTAAATGATGCTTGCATTTTCTCCAATGCTTTTCGTCAAGTCAATGTATATTTCCTCATCCTCTACCTTCAAAATGAGTTTTTTTGTTGCAGGAACTATTCGCTCAAAAAATTTAACATCAGATATGTTATCTTGTTTTGCATGTTTTAATTTTTCATTTATGTTATCCCAAGAAAAACCCTTAGTCCGAGCAGATATAATCACATTTAACAAATTTTCTAAAGCTTTGAAATTAGAATAAATGAAATCTCCTTGTTTATAATATTTAGCTTTTTTCTTTTCCAATTGTTCCATATATTCTTGCTGATTTTTTAATATTTTTTCCTGATTTTTTATTTTTTGGGATATTTTTTGGTCGCTTGGTTTTTTAAGGATTTCAGAATCCAATTTAGAATAGTAATCATCTACGGCCTTGTTGTACGATTCATAATTTCGTTTATTATACTTATTGAATATATTTAATTCAAAAGGATATACTCCAATTTCATTATCGTTTTCATCTAACAACAAGTGGCTTTTTATATCGCCAAATAAAAATTCTTTTCTCATTTTTTTAAATGCGGCAGTTAATCTATTAATTTCTTCTTCGTTAAGGTCTTTTCCAATTCTTTTTTTATCAATATTCGCCCTATAACAGATTTCTTCGCTATATAATCCTGCGATATTAATATTTCGTGCAATTATTCTTACTATTTCCTCATCAGAACTAGTTATGATGCTTTTAAAATCTTCCTCATTCATTGATATAAAATCTTTTCCCCTAGATTTAGGAAACATGAATTCTTTTCCTGCCAATATATCCCTGTCCTTAAATTTTCTATATTTTTTTGCGATTTTAATCGTGTTGTTTTGGTCTAAGAGTAAAAAATTTCCCTTATTGAAGAGTTCGATAACAAATTTCCACGGACCATCATTGATGTCGCTTAATTCGAGTATTAAAATTCGATCAAAATTAAATTGAGAAACATTGATAATTTTCCGATTTTTCAAGAACCTCCTCAATGACATTATGTATTGATTAGGATATTTAGGTATAGGATACTCATAATCGGTAATATTTATGCGTGAATCGCTCTTTATTATTAAATTTTTTCTTCCATTACTCGTATTTACTTTTAAGATAATCATGTCTTCTACTTCGTAGACATTCGCTAATGTACCTCCTGTTAATTGCGAGTCGAGTTCTCTTGCTATTGCAAACACATCTATATTCGAGAAATTTCTCGTAACCATATTTTATTAGCTCAATCAGGTTTCTATAATATTTATTATACTTGATGTATAATATCTATTATGCAACAACCAAAGAAGAAAATACGCAGCAGACACAAAGTTAACATTAAAAAAGAGAGCCAAAAACAAAAGAAATTAGCGCAAAAAAAGCGTAAGGACGGATCTTTGAAGCAAGAGACGAAACCAACAAAAGAGAGGCAAAAAAGCGTTAAAGAAGCGGAATTTGACCTGCGGATAGAAAGAGAAACAAAGATTTATTGGTATCGCGCCTTTACTGGCGTATTTGGGGGTTTCCTTCTCAGGATATACGGTTTTGTCGGGTGGACTCTTTTCCTTTGGATGTTGGGTTTGATGTTGCTCTTTCCTTTTATGATAAATTATTTTCTAAAATATGAATTCGAAAAAGACATCTGGACATGGAAAAATGTTTTAAAACCAGGATTGGGAGTGTTCTTCTTTTTATTTATGTTTTCTAGCGTTTTTATGAGTACAATTTTTGATTTCTTAGGAATTGGTTTTAAAATTACATTTACAGGGATTTATCTTTAGGTTCTAAATGCTTGTTTCTTTTTATATTTTATAATCTTGGGTTGCTTTTTTTTCGATTTTTTCTTTTGATCCAAACATAATTTCGTCGATATCGTATATCCTATCGCAATAGGCGCATTGTATTTTCAAGGGTTTTTCTTCCAAAACAATAAATTCGCTACAAATAGGTTCTTTATTAGAGTTGCTGATGCAAGTCTTATTCACACATATAATGATTTTTTTAATTACTTTGGGAAGGGAGACTTTTTTTTTTTCAATCACATGAGAATTTTCAATTAGTGAAATAGTAGCATTTGAGCTTAAAATCGCTATTTTTTGTGTCTGGACATCGTTTAAAAAGACATTTTCGATTTTCACAATATCTTTTTTCTTATATTTTTCAGAAGGAACATTAACTCCAATTGTCATCAAATTTGTTGACTTATCAAGTCCCGTGAGACTAAGAATGGTCATCGCGTAGCCCGCATCGATATGATCGATGACCGTTCCTTTATTTATCCTTCCTATTTTAAGATGCTCTCCGGACATAATAAAGTTCAC
>JBHLMB010000226.1:0-5237 GCA_048938565.1 Promethearchaeota archaeon
CATCGACATACAATCCCTTGGAAATTCTTATTTCCATGGAGTCACTTTCTTCTTTCTTCATGTAATTACATGTTTTTTTGTGCGTTTTTAGATAGATTTTACAAGAGAATTTTCTATTTTTGTACGCAATTAAGTGGTTGTTATACGGTATTATTGAAAGACTTATAAATGTTTATGGTAGAAAATTGCAGTATTACCTTTTTGAAAATATAAATATATCAAGTAAAAGGGCTTATTTCATTTTATCAAATTTCTTTTCGCATCTTTTTTGAGACAAGGCAGAGGATTAATGTGAAGGAAGACTTTCGGCAATATATAATAATACAGGCTTCTTTTAGAAGGATTTTAATATTACGAGCCTATTTTTCCATAGCTAATTTTATTATATCCTTACTATTAAGCTACTTAATTATAATTTCTTGTACTAACCTAAAAACACGATTTTGAACAGTATCGTTTAAAAATCGCCGTTGTTTTTAACTACATGGAAATATTAATTACTCCGCAAAATATGCAATAATTGACCCATTTATAGTGTTTTCATGAGGTTATTCCGATGATTGGAAATCTCCCAATGGGCCCAAAGGGAGCCCTTCGTGGCTCCTGATATTGGAAGTCCTTTTTTTAATTCTTTATTATTCTATTCAATCCCCAAAAACACGATGATATTATAGAATAATTTTATTCTATTGATTTTCGATGAAAAATAAGAATTAAATTATTTAAAACTAATATAATTACATAAAAAATGATTTAGCATTAGCACCCTCAAAACTTGAAAAAGCTTGACAAGACGAATGGAGATATGATAAATGGAGATAAATAAACAATTTTTAGATAATTTAAAAAAAATATTGGAGTATAACACTAAAAGGATCTCTTCCAAGGAAAGGATTTTTGATACCACGGTCCAGATTCCGCTGACCCCAATAGAAATAGAGGCTTCCCAGTTATATTTTTTATTCAAAATACTGTATCCTATTTTTATTAACGATCAGCAAAACATCCTGGATTTAATCAAATCAGAAACAAACGGGAGCATCATCCAAGCTATTTTGTATCGTACAAAAAAGGCGGGAATTCACGTATCTATAGAAAAAATTCCCTCAAATTACTTTAAAGATATGCCTCCAAGCGTTCAAGAAAATAACTACTACGAATTCGATACATATCTTAATAATCTTCAGCAGATAGTAGCAGACAAGAAACAAGCGAAAATATCTTCTATTCGAATTTTTGACGAAAATATCATTACTTCAATAAATTCATTGTATTCTAACGATAAGCCTGCACATAATCTCGAGTTTTATCGATCCTTAATCGACTTCATTCAGGAAGCATTTGAGCAAACAATGTTCCTTGTTTATCCCATTCCAGGCTTTATTAAATTTTTTGAGTATTTTCTCAAGTTTTTAAATAAAATTCGTTTATCTAATATATTTACTTACTTCATGGAGATTTTTCCAGATTCGTCAATTGGAATCTTGTTTAAACACGAGAAAGGCGATTTTTTCGTAGATTTTACTAAAGCTTTTAAATCTCGAGATAAGAACTTGCTTAAAATACGAATTACTTCACCCAATATTATTAATGAAAAATCAACAAACAAGTATTTTTCCGTGAAAAATATTTTTAAGAAGGAAAAATTTGATCTCGTTTACCAATTTAATCTCGAAGACTTTATATCTTTAGTACGAGATATATTTAGCGTTCCTTTCCCGTTAAATAAGGAAACCATTCAATTTATTGCTCAGAAAATACTATTCGGATTTCGAAGTTACGATAACAGGTGGTATCGGGCACCTTTATTAAGGCTTTATAATCTAAAACGATTTCTCTTGAGGATTTTAGGATTTAATTTAAATATAAAAAAACTATCTCACTGGACAATTCCAACCAAGTTTTTCGAGGTTCTTACTTCTTCCTTTGGATTAAATTCTAAGTTCCTGATCTTATTGACAGATATTAACTCAAAGAACGGTAAGAAGGGTTTGAAAAATTCGCTTGAATGGAGCGGAATAGTTGAATTCGAGAATGGTTCTCTAATGCGATTAATCCCCATCGAAAAAAAGCACCTATTAAAGGAAGAGGGGATTAATAGGTTGGAGGATATAAAGTCAAAAGCGACAGAGGAACATGGATCGATTTCTGCTGTTTTGAAAGTTGATAAAATCTTAATGAAACACGTTATTCGTTTTCTCGTGTTCCAAACACCAACGCTCAGTATATTTAAGATTTCTAAAGTCTTAAAGCAATTCAAGCAAGATCTTTATTTTGAAGTGCATCCAGAAGTTCCCTTTGTAGCGTTCTTAAAGAAGGCAAGGCCATTTAAACTTATCAAGGCCATAACTTCTGTTATCGTGAATAAATACGAATTTTAAAAAAAAATTATTATTAAAGTATTTTTTTAATTCAAAATAAAATAGGAAAATTTTGATAAGAGATCTAATGTTTCCAAAAATTAAGGGATAAGAAGGATGGTTTACTTTATGAATCCCTTAGCTTTTAATAATTCTGCATTAAGGATACCACCACCCGCAGCACCTCTTATAGTATTGTGGCTTAAAGCAATGAATTTATAATCAAATACGGTGTCTTTTCTAAGGCGTCCTACCGTTATAGCCATACCCTTGTCGTTATTTCTATCTTTCTTGGGCTGAGGACGATTCTCGTTATCGAGATAAATTATCGGTTGTTTGGGTGCGAATGGTAAATCGAGTTCTTGAGGGACCGATCTGAATTCAGACCATATCTTGAGTATTTCTTCTTCTGAAGGGACCTTGTCTTTAAATTTGACATTAACGCAAGCCGTATGGCCATCGGTTACGGGGACTCGAGTACAATTTGCACTGATTTGAATTGAATCGTCGTTGACAATACCATCTTCTCCAATAGTACCAAGGATCTTCATCGGCTCCCTTTCCGTTTTTTCCTCTTCTCCACCAATATAAGGAACTATGTTATCGATCATGTCTAACGAAGGAACTCCAGGATAACCAGATCCCGAGATAGCTTGAAGCGTGGTGATGATGAGCTTGTCAACTTTATATCCCGCCTTTTCTAATGCGTAAATTGCCGTAAGATAACTCTGAAGCGAGCAATTCGGTTTTACGACGACAAATCCGCCTTTCAAACCCCTTTTTTTTTGTTGGATGGGAATGACATTCATGTGTTCGTGATTGATTTCACCAATCAACATTGGAACATCGGGAGTCCACCTATTGGCAGAACTATTGCTAATCACGGGAATTCCTTTTTGAGCGTATTTAAACTCTATATCCCGGGTGTCTTCTTTTTTAGGTAAATCCATGGCGGAAAACACGAAACTAACGTCCTTCTTTAAATTATCGAAGTCCTGAACGTCCCTCACGATCAAATTCTTTAAACTATCTGGTATAGGGATTGGCATTTGCCATTTATCTTTTACTGCCTCAAAATATCTTTTTCCCGCAGATCTTGGAGAAGCGGCAACATCAACGATTTCGAACCAAGGATGATTCAGGAGCAATTTAATGTAATTCTGACCTACTATTCCCGTTGCTCCTAATATTCCAATTTTTGTTTTTTCCATAAGTATTCAAATTCTAGAAATTCTAATTCTTATTTTAAGACACTTAGTACTTCAAAATTTTTTAATTTTTCTAATTAGATGAATAAAATGTATTATTTTTAGTTATTTTACCAATAAATAATTTGAAATCCATATACGACGAATCTAGAGTAAATTAGGAATGGTAATTCAGAAACCGAAAAAATATTATTCTTTCCTTCCTTATCTCAATTAATCTAACTATTAAAAATCGTGAGTATTACGGACAATCCCTTTCTTAACTTCAGCTATTTGCCAACTTCCCAACAGTTACTCGATATTGCTTTTAAAAAAGCAATGAAGAGTTCAACTCAGGTTTCAATAAATGCTCCCATCCTCATAAAAGCAAAAAAAAAGGAAGGGGAAAGAATCAAGGTGGCAATAAAGATCCTTGTGGATAGAATGCTGAAAATCATAAAAAGCGTGCCAATATTGGATGAGCTTCCAGATTTTTACAAGGAATTAGCATCAATACTCGTGGATTCTGATAAGCTAAAACTGACACTTGGAAAGATAAATGGAATTCTTCCCGTATTGAGCAAGATTGAACGGGAATCATTGAGAAAATTAGGTAAAATCGAGCGCCCAAAAGAAGGTGATCAAATTAGGAGGGCAACCTTTGGAAGGGTATCCTCAATTTTATACAAACAAGACGAGAATTTTCAGTACTTAAACGAAATTAGAAGCGATCTAAGGGGAATTCCATCGTTAGATTATACAATACCGTGTGTTGTATGCGCAGGAGCTCCCAATGTTGGTAAAAGCAGTTTAGTAAAACAGATATCAACCAATAAGAAAATTGAAGTTCAAGAATATCCATTTACGACGAAAAAATTAATCTTAGGACATCTAATAAGCAAGAGAAAATTTGACCAACTAAGAATACAGATCATGGACACTCCTGGCATATTAGACAGGCCTATGTCAAAAAGAAATGCCATTGAATTACAAGCTATTTTAGCGCTAAGACTTATTTCTGATGTAATTATTTTTGTTTTTGATTCCACACCATCATCGGGATATGATGTTGACTCGCAGATTGAATTATATAGAGAAATCACACAAAATTTTTCTCAGGACGGAAAAATCGACATCATCGTGGTAATTAACAAGATGGATTTAGCCAAGGAGTCCGAGATCAACTATCTTACAAGTGCGATTAACATTAAAGATGGAGAATTCTTTTTGACTAATGCTTTAGCGGGAGTTAATTTGGATAAATTAGTTGTTCATTTAATTAAAAGATTCGAATAATGAAAGAATCAATAATTTTAGGACTAGACATTGGCGGAGCAAACACGAAAGCGGCTGTTGTTTCCTTTCAAGGAAGCATCCTTGTAGATTCACATTCATACATCGAATATTTTCCGTTTTGGGAAAAAACAATTGGCGAAATCCCGGAAATGCTTCAAAGGGTCATTAAAACCCTATCAGCAAGCTTCAAGCATGATCAAAAAAACATCGATCTTGTTTGTGTTTCTATCACGGCAGAACTTTCTGATGCCTTCCAAACAAAAAAGGAAGGCGTGCTTACCATTATAAATGCATTAGAACTTGTTTTTGACGAAAAGAAATTACGCTTTATCAGCAATAAAAATAAATACTTGAATGTATTTGAGGCAAAAAAATCCTATTACAGCATAGCAGC
>JBHLMB010000227.1:0-5237 GCA_048938565.1 Promethearchaeota archaeon
GCTAGAATCTGTTTTATCGCTACTTCCATTCGTTTATCATCTTCTGGTTTTACACCCCAATCGAGTAGAAGCCACAATTGATTTGGGAGGTAATCGGGTTTGTTGTGAGCTGTAACAATGTCTCTTTCCCAATCAGATAGGTTATTCAATAGACGGTCTACTAATGGATCTTTTAGCATTTGATTTCGAGCTTGCTCGACATCAGGTTGATCAAGCGTCAATTCAAGCAAGTCAATCAAGGTCCTATAGACCGTAAAAGATTCTTTTGATTCCAAAAGAAACTCCCGTGGATCTTTTGGAAGAAGTTTTATCCAATCTTGTTTCCGGGCCATTGCGTTTTTTACTTCAGCAGATAACATTGTAAATTTTTAAAGTTTATCACGCATCATCTGATCAAACAAATTTATAGATGTGTCGATTAAATCTCTACTTGTTTTTCCTTTATTAATCATTTCTTCAATTTCCTTGTTAATTTCTTCTTTTTTTCCCTTTTTAATCGATTCTAGATTCTTAATATTCCATTTCTTGTATCTTTGAGTAAGCCCGTTAAAAAAAAGCGGAGCAGGAGGCATGAAGGGAACTTCAGGAGGTCCTGGAGTGGCAGAGCAGATTCCTTTTTCAGCGTCTAGATAATTACAAGAGCTACAATCTTCAATACTTTTCTTATTTGCACACATATTTATAGTACAATCTTTTCTTCCTTCACAACCAGGACAAGCAGGATATTGCGTGAGAACCTTTAGTACTTCCTTGAAGGCCGGAATGTTTTCTGGTTTAAAATCTTGATTTGTCATTGAGATAATGCCAGTAAACATTGGATCTTTAAACACTTCTAACAAGTAATTTGCAGTATCTTGAATTTTAGTCGTATTAGCATCGCAAAGATCGCAGTTGAGACCACAAGTCGTTATTTTATAATCATTTTTCATTTTATTTCCTACCTACTTCTATCTTTTTATATTGCAAACAAAATTATTTATTAATTTACTATAAGCGAATAGATCATTTATTTTTTTATCACAATCCATTTATAAAAAACAGAAAGTTTTAATCATAAAAATGTCCTTTTTTTATATTATCGTGGATCAAATCGGACAATAGGATTTCTAATGGATGAATTTGACTTTCAAATCTTAAAGATTTTAGATAAGAACTGCAGGATTTCGTATTCCAAGATCTCTCAACTCTTGAATGTCTCAGTAAGAAACATTTCTCGTCGCGTTGAGAACATACTCGCGACAGGAGTAATAGAGAAATTTAAAATTAGTTTTAACTATAATCGACTTGGATTTCGTCAACACATTGCATTCCTACAGCCACCTAAAAAGAAGGATATTTATGGATTTTTTAATGAATTAAGTAATGTTCCCGAAATCGAACGAATTTGGTACCAACTCGATGGAGGATACACTTTTACCATTTTCAGTAAGAATGCAAAACATCTTGAAGATATTAATATCGAGCTCCTTAAAATAGGAGCAGCTTTAACGGGAAGGGCGGAAGTTAGAATGCACCTGCCTGGAGATATTCCCTTTTCTTTGATGGATTGGAAAATTATTTATTACATGTTCGATAATAGTAGGGCTTCAATAGCGGAAATTGCATTGGATTTGGATGTAAGCGAAAAAACAATTAGTCGTCGTTTAAAAAGACTTGAGAACATGAGACTCATTCAATACACGCTTGTTATAAATTTCGAAAAGATAATCGAAATGTCCACGGGAATAGCGTCCTTCGAGACTGTCGGTCCTTCAAAAAATATATATGGAAAGATTAAAAAAACAAAATCCATTAAATATTGGAGAAATGCGGGATCAGTATCACCCTCTATCGTATTGTTTCTTTATGGGAAAAACATCACAGAAATATACGACATGTACGCAATGTTAGCTGCATATGAGGACATAAAAACGAGTAGATTATCGATAGTAGTCAAAAATCAGGAAAATTCCTCGTTAATCAAGGACGAGATTTATAAAAAAATACTTACCTGAATCCATGGTTTTTAGATTTATCAGAAAGTATTACGCTTAGGATAAAAGAAGAAATTAAAGAAAATTAGAAGTTTTCAACCACTTTTCCGCCTGGTAGGATCTTGTAGAATGTTTGTCCTTCAACATCAACCTTCTCCATGCATAAAGATTGCGTGAGAAAGCTCGCGTGATATGCAAATGTGTTGGCGTCAGTAATAACGCCTTCATTTTTTAGAGCACTTAAAAGCTCTTCTTCAGATATTTGTCCTACAGAATTCACGCGCTTAAGCATTTCTTTCCTTATAGGATTATTTACTGCTTTTAAGTGTTGAGCGTGTCCAACTTTTTTTTGTTCAGTCATTTCAATCAATTTATTATCATTAATATTGTTATTCTTTGATAACAAGAAAATAGAAAAAAATGTTGAGATTTTAAAATATAAATCCATTTAGCATATGAATTAAAATTAATAACTGATTTCTTTGTTTTCCCGTGTTTTTAATTCCGATCTGAGAAAACTTTAAATATCAACAAGTACTAAATTTGATGTCAGTCAGGATCGAATAGAAGGTTGTAAACTGTCTAATATAAGATATGATATATTCCAAGAGAATACCTTAGCGCAAGTCACGCTCTGATGTAAATTGTATTCCAAACGGATGTCATTCCGATATTGTAAGGCAATATGTCTTTAAACTTATATGTGATATAAGTATCCACCATTTATAGGTTCCGTCTAGCCTAGACAACCTGACTGATACCTATCAGCAAAAAATTAGGAGGGAATAGAAATGCCAATGACATTAGGAGACGGATTTTCCCGTCGTAAACAAGTAGCGTCCGAACTTGCTACATGGATTAACAGGCTCCATTTAGCGGGACGTAATTCAATAAAATATCAAACTAAAAAAATCGAAGGGGACGAAAAATTCAAGCCAATACCCGGTTCTATCAAGGATTTTAAGAGGAGTTACACAATAGAAGAATGCAATACAAGGATTAAATCCCTAATAGAAGAGGATCGAAAGTTAGCGCGTAGAATTTCTTTGACCAACCAAGAAGCAAAATCCACGATGATTGACTTGGAGGGAAACGAGGTCGTCCTCACGATACCCGAACTCTTGGTATTAAAGAATGACATCGCACCCAAGTTGGAAAATGCTAAGCGAAGCATTCCGATCAAGGCAAAGGGTGTCGATGTCATGGAAACCACGGATAACTATCTTAAATGGAGAACGATTAATCCCGTATATAAAAAGAAGCAATCATTAAGCGAACAAGGCCACAAAATCGAGGAGGAATACATCGATTATTATAATGTGGAGGAGATCGTGGATTATGGTTTTGAAGAGCGAGAAGTTTACGACGAAATAGATAAGCTTCAGGCTTGGATGCAACGATTGAAAGAAGCAATAAATCAAGCTAATAAGACCGAATTGATTTCTCTCGATTAAATAAGAAAAAATCTAATTTTTACAGTATAATTTTTTATTTAAATTTAAAAAAAAGAATTTTTAGTTTTTTATTATTCTGCTAATCTTCGACGCTTTCTAATCTTCACGATTCCAAGGACCAATTTTTTGCATTCGAGCATACTTGATTCCTTGAAAAATAAAGGAAATAATGTTTTAGATAGGGAAATTTAGTTTAATAATGGTTAAAAGAAGAAGAAATAATTAACTTGCAGCATAACCCATTTTTCTTCGTTTCTTTTTTTGAAGTTTATCCAAGTAGCATATTAGCAAAACTACACCCATCCATGCAAATACGCTTCCCAACATTACCGTGGTATATATTATTGATAATTCTTCGTTAGGTGGATCCGCATTCAGTGCATCACCAGCGAGAAACAAGAAGATCATTGCAACAGCCATTAAGCCTAAGAATGATAAGCAACAGGCGCAATTTCTTTTATTTGCTACGAACTTGCCGAGGAAACTCTTGGACTCAGGAGCGTATCCCCCTCTCATTGCCATTATATCCGTGCCTTTTATTTTTTCCTTGATGAGATAAAGAATTTGGTCGATGTTATTTTGAAAGTCGTAGAGATCAAATTGTAAACCTCTTTCTGCTTTTAATAAGGTTGGAATGTTCCTAACATCTGTGAAAATTGGCACGATTGGCTTTCCCATAATATGTGCCGCACCATATTCCTTTTTTACAGCGTTAGACGCGGCAGAATTAGGCGTACAAAATAGCAACACGACATCGCACTTCTCGAGACCTTTCTCCATATAGTCCACTATGCTCACATTTGCGTCTTCTTGCCAGTACAAGACCTGGTCAATCTTTTTATTCGAGGTGAGTTCTTGTGCAAACCGTGGAATCTGAAACAATTGAGTATCCTCGGTAGAATAGCTTATAAACACCGTGTTTCCCATTTTTAATCACTTTTTATTTATGCATTTTGGATTAATTAGTATTAGAAAGTATGGAATAAATATTTATTATAGATAAAAAGATTTGCCATCTTATATTTCGATTAAAAAAAAAGTTATAGAGGTATAAGCTCTAACAAAGAAATTTAATATTTCAACTAATTAATATGCTCCAAACTAGCTTAATTATTATAAACATATAAACAAATTTAGATAATTCATTAAATTAATAAAGACTTTATCATCTAATAAAGAATTAATGAAAAAATCAGTTAAAACAAAAGGAAATTAAGCTTCAGGAATGTTTAAAGAGGCCATTTAAATAACCCAATGACCTAGAAAATCCGAAAATCCTTTACAAAGATATCCTGCTAAATTAAATACTTAAAAAAGTTACAATATAAGTTTTAATAGCAGTTAATCTGATAAGTAATCAATTCAAACAAAACTCAGAAAACATATATCAACAATGAAAAATAAACATAAATTCAATAACAGGGGCGAATCTAGGTCTTTTTGGACCGTGTTTACCAAATATTAGATGTGAAAAGTTTATTTTATTTCAAAAATGAAGGATCAAACATAACAGACAATTTTTTCATAAAATTTCTCGAGGATTCATTTCTCAATTTCGGTTCTAATGTTGGCCCAATAGAACTTTCTGATGTAATTATTGTATTTTTTTGGAGTATTTTATTATCAGTACTGATTGCGACTGGAAAAGCTATCAGATCAAACAAGTCAGGTCAATATAAGGATATAATATCAAACTCAATTCAAGCTTTCATGGATATCTTAGTTAAATTTAGGTGATGATCTGAAATTGAACAAGTTTAAATAATTGATTTTTCATTATTTAATTGGTTTATTTT
This sequence comes from Promethearchaeota archaeon, assembly GCA_048938565.1. Classification (GTDB taxonomy): domain Archaea; phylum Asgardarchaeota; class Lokiarchaeia; order Sigyniarchaeales; family SOKP01; genus FT1-020. The sequence goes on from JBHLMB010000227.1 coordinate 5,224, forward strand.
TAATTATCGTAATT
>JBHLMB010000228.1:0-5229 GCA_048938565.1 Promethearchaeota archaeon
TTTTGGATATTTACAAAGAATATTTGATTCTGATGAGTCAAAATTTTATTAACAAATAATAATTAATGTTATTATCGAGAGATTAAAACTCAACTAAGAATTTAATAAAATGAAGATAATCGGGCCAATAGCAGGTATAGGATCGAGGTTAAGACCTTTCACATTAAGCAAGCCTAAAGCTTTTATTACAGTGGCAGGCAAGACAGTTTTAGATCACATACTCAATAAATTCACGGACACATTTGATTCAGACACGGAATTGATCCTCATTGTTGGATATAAGAAACGACAAATAATATCTTACTTGAACGAGCAAAATTATGAAGAGCATTTTAAACTGACTTTTATTGAACAAATACCAAGAGGCTACAAGGACCAAATTCCGTATTATTGGGGTTTAGGAGAGGCAGTGTATCTAACGCGAGAAAGGTTTGAGGAAGAAAAGATAACAAATCAAGACGAAAACAAGAGAAAAGGAGCCTTGATTTTCTTAGGCGATATGATTCCAATCGACGATTATTCCTATTTGTTATATAGATATTACGAATCTGATATTGATGGAATCATTACGGTCATGAAAGTCCCAAAAGAGGACGCTAGCTCTTACGGTGTCGTAGTTGTCAATGGAAACAATTTGATCCAAAAGCTCGTAGAAAAACCAAAAAATTTTGTTTCAGACCTGGCCATTGCCGGGATATACACTTTTTCGAATAAAACCATGAAAGCACTTTACGACAACATAAAAAAATACTTGGACAGGAGAACTGAGGATTCGAAAGAAGTTTACCTCACTGAAAGCCTGCAAGATTTAGTCGACCAAGGTTTTAAAATTGCTGCGGTCGAATTGAAAAAGGGAATTCTCGATTTTGGAAGGCCGTCAGAAGTGCTTAATGGAAATAAGTTTTTACTCGAGCAAAATTCGACTAAAAAGGAGGATTTCGCTCAAAAAAACATAGTTGTTGAGAAATCGTGGTTAAAAAATCCCGTTCACATTGGAAAGGGGGTAAAGATCTTCAATTCCGTCATTGGACCACATGTTTCCATAGCTGACGAAACAACGATCGAAAACTCAATAATTAGTAATAGCATCATCGAAAAAGCTACGACTTTAAGAAACATCATTACTTCAAACTCCATCATAGGAACCAATGCGAATATCGAAGGTATAATCAAGGATAATTTAATAATTGGAGACAAGAGCGTCTATTAATAGACATCGATAATAAGATGAATTGTCTAATTATACTTAAATTTTAAATTAAAAAAAAATTGAAAATTCTAGCGACTTATTCACATCAAAGGACAGCGATAAGATAAACAACTGTTAAGATAAAAACAATAATTCCAAGAATCAGAGGAATTCCTGCAATTTGTCTTGCTTGTGTGTCTTTTCCCATTGCCATGATTGAGAGACTACCGATAATGGTTATCGCTCCAAAAATCAATCCCGCAAAGAATAAGCCTATTATCCCTAGAATAAATAAGATAATACATCCAAATAATAATTGCTGTTCTTTTACTTTATTACTCGATATTTTATGACTTGATATTTGGGTGTTTGCTTGTTCTCTTATTTGAGTATTACAGTTAGGACAGTAGGTGAATTCTTCGTGAAGTTGAAACCCGCACATAGAACAATATTGAAGTCTAGAAGGTTCAAGTGCCAGTTTTATTCTTGTAGGATTGTTCGCTTCGTTTTTTTCGATATAAAGATATACATTTAACTCTATATTTGTAACAACTACGATTATTAGAGCAAATATAAAGCAAATAGTACCAGAATCAGTGACATCCAGGTCTACATCTACGAGTCTTAGCTCTTCAAATATGACGAAAATGGCCACGAGGTTCACTACTAAGGCAATGCATCCTAAAATTCCCATTATTCGAGCTAATGTTATTTTGGAATACTTGATTGCAAACATGAATGCTACAATAAAACCTAAACCTAACCACCCTCCAAATATTAAAGGCAAGTACCCGGGAATATCAGGTCTCCACCAATAGTCGTAGAAGGGGAAAGCCGCCACAATGATAATCAATATTATCGCTAAAAAACAAGATAATATCAGATTGATGATGAAATTTATACTTAGTTTTTGATTCATTTTTATCTAATATGGAAATTTTGATTTCTAATAATATTTTATTTAAAAATTTTTAGTAGTCCAATTCTTGTAGTATAAATAAAAGTTATGATAGTACTAACTTTTTTATAACTAGTTAGAAGGTTTATTTTATGTAAAATCTTATATATAATAGATGCGATTGATAAAATATCTAGAAAATAATAGAAAAACAATTTCACGATAAAATAATTAAATTATTAACAATATTATGGGATGAATTTATGAGTAAAAAATATGTAGCGTTCGATAATGGGCATAAATGCCGAGGAAATATTTCAGAAAACTACTCTCAATTAAAAGAGTTGTTAGAATCAAAGGATTTTGAATGTCATAAGTTTAATGATATGATAACGCGAACGACTCTTAGTTCTTACGACATTTTGGTTTTTGCGTGCCCGGATTTTGCAAAGATCACCTCACGAGAAATAAGCGAGATAGAGACCTGGGTAAAGAAGGATGGCGGAGGTCTGTTGATTTTGTCTCACGCAGGAGGCGATCGAGGGCGTAGCAGTAATCTAAACGAATTAGCAGAATTATTTGGAATTGCGTTCGAAAACGATCAAGTATTAGACGAAAAAAGTAATTTAGGTCTTGAAAACCTTCCTATAATATACAATGTTTCTTTTAATCCACCACACGCAATAACAAACGGTTTAGATTCGATTTGTTACAGAGCGGGATGCTCCTCTACTATTATTGGAGCAGGAGCCATTGCCATCGCTTCCTCAAACGAAACTTCAGACCCTTTTTCAACTCCATTAATTTGTATATCTGAAGCAGAAAAAGGAAGAGTCTGCTGCATTGGAAGCTATGAGCTGTTTAGAAACAAGGTAGGTGGAGGAATCGCATACGAAACTCATACAAGGCTTGCTCTTAATGTGTTCAATTGGCTATTTTCTGTGGATCGTCAAGAAATAAGAAAGAGTAAAAAAATTCCAGCTCCTTTAAACCACGATCAAGCTGCATACCAATACGAGTATGCGGGTAATAGTGATTCTTCAAGGCCTTCGATAAACATTGATAATGTCAATTTAGATTACGATATAAAAATATCCAATAAAAGCCAGCTAATGTCGTTGTTAAAGCTCTTTTCAGATCAAATCAATACGATGAAAAAAACCATCGATCACCTCATTGAAAGAGTTGCATTTGATGAAGGAAGCATCGTGAGTAGCTCCCAGGTGGATCATCAACCCATAGCAAGCTATACGGCAGAAAATCAACAATACGACGGATGGCAAAATTACGACAATCAATACGAGGAACCCCAATACGAAAATGTTGAAAGACAACAATATTCTGAAGCAAATCAAAGTGATGACTTTCTGGACTACGCATACGAGACTCAGGGGAAGCACGTGCTTTCGTCTCTACCGGAGAAACCTTCAGGTTTTAAAACTTGGGAAAAAAAGGGAGATAAACAAGCAGAAGACAATATCCAGGATTTGAAACCTGAACGAGAGAGCTTGGGAAGCAAGGTAAAGTCAGTAAAAGAACTCATTGAATTTACTGAAAAAAAGCACAAAGCAGGAGAAATTGACGAAAAAATTTATAAAAAACAGATCAAAAAATTGAAGAGCGACCTGAGCAAGACTCAAGATAGGATAAAAGCTCTTGATAAGATCTTGAAGAAATAGAAACTTACACCGAAATAATATTTTAAAGCTAAAGTTTTTTTTAGCTTGCTTTTTTTGGCGCAAGTCTGGGTTTAAATTCTTCCGGAACATATGGTTGAGCGTACTTATTTACAATATCGAAAAATTCCCTATCGGTCAGTCCTTTTATCATCTTGGCTAATTCTTTTTTAATCTTGAAAAAGGATTTTCTCAAGTCTTCTTTTGAACGAGATTCAATCTTGCTTTTTACTTCGTTTACGATCAATTTAATGATTTCCGAAGGGATTTCCAAGTCTAATACTCTTAACTTTTGTTGTAGTACTTGTTCGGGTTTAAAATCGTTTTTGTGTTTTTGTGCTAGCTTTTTTTGATGAGCTTTTTCTTGTTGAATGGCGTGTTCGATTGATTTAGTGCCAGAGAACTTACCCAAGAAAAATCTTCTATTTCTTCCTACCATTTTTGGATAAATGGGCTCGTAGGTAAGGGGGTGAGCCAAAATAGCTGCGATATGAAGGCCACTTTCGTGGCTAAATGCGTAATCTCCAACAATTGGCTTGTTTCTTGCAAGCGGTTGGCAAAAGTACTTTTCGCACGCTGCGCTTAGTTCGGGCAATTTTTTCAATTTTATTCCAGTGTCTATTCCCATTCTTTCGAGAACGGTAACAACCTCTTCAAGTGCTGCGTTTCCTGCTCGTTCCCCGTAACCATTTATGCAGGTGTGAGGGTATTCACAACCTTCGAAAACTCCAGTTATTGTATTTGCCACGGCTAATCCAAAATCGTTATGAGTGTGAATTCCCATTTTTACATTCATTTTTAGGGGTTCTACGACTTCTTCTTTCACGCGTTTTATCAGGTAAGAAGTTGATATTGGAGTGAGAACTCCAACGGTGTCTCCTAAGACAACGCGTTCTGCTCCCGCTCTAATTGCTGTTTGGAATGCATTTTTTAAATGTGAGAATTCTGATCTTGTTCCATCTTCTGCTACCCAATTAACTTTAAAACCATTATCCTTGGCGTATTGAATTGAAGTTCGTATCTTGTCTAATTGGTATTCTTTAGTTTGTTTTAAAGTTTTCAAGAAGATAGGGGAAATAGGCATAAATATGACGATTTCCTTGAGGTCTGCGTCGATACAGTGGTCAATATCTTCGATCTTTGGCCGAGCAACGCCTACAATTGATGCTTTTTTCAGGTCTTCGTTTACAATAGTTTTTACAATATGTTTTTCAGTATCAGATACTGCAGGAAATCCAACAGCTATGATTTTAACACCAATTTCATCCATTAGCTTGGCTAAGTGAATTTTTTCCTCGAGTGTTAGATAAACTGTTGGCGTTTGCTCTCCGTCTCTTAAAGTTTCATCCCATATACAAACCTTTTTTGGAATAACTTTATCCTTAAGTGCGATCTTATTATAATCGATCAGTAGGTCTTCTAATTCTTCTTTGGAAAATAACCTTTTAATTTTTTGATTCTGATAT
>JBHLMB010000229.1:0-5202 GCA_048938565.1 Promethearchaeota archaeon
AATATCTTGGTTTCCATCTAAAATAAATTTTTCTAACTGCTTTAGGCTCCCAATTTTCCCAGATATAATACTTAAGGTCTCACATCCTGCAATCTTTAGACTATTTAAATGCTCTAAATTACTAATTGTATCTGGAATACTCTTCAATTCAGGAAGATCTTCAAGAGTTAAATCTTCTAACCCATTTAGTTTTCCTATACTTTCTGGTAGCTCCTTAAACGCATCACATCCTCCTATATAGAGCTTATTAAGGGAACTTAAATTACCAAGACTCTCAGGAAGGTTTTCGAGTAAAATACAATCATCTAATTCTAATTTTTCTAAATTTTTTAGATCACCTATGGAATCGGGTAAAGATCTCAGTTCTTGGAGGTTAGTCAGTTTTAATAATTCAAGTGATTTTAATTGTCCAATTGATTTGGGTAAACTTTTCAAAGCTACGCAATGCTCAATAATTAATTCCTCCAAGGAATCAATCTTACCTAAAGTTTCAGGAAGCTCTTTTAGTTCAGCACATTCATAAAATGTGAGTGTTTCAAGGCCTTCGATAGTGTCAAGACCAATTATTTTCCCTGGGTCTGTTAAATCTCTCATATCTATTGTTAGTTCTCCATCTTCAACATAAATCTTTTCATCCTCAATTTCTATGAAGTTTTTAGACATATTTATCATCTAAATTATTAATATATTCAATATTATGAAAAAGGAAATTTAATTATATTGGATTACACTTCCAGTGCTAAACTAAAGGACTTGACCTTCTGCTTGTTATTTTAAGGATTCAAGAAATCAAATGAAGAATTAGAATTTTACCTAAAGAAAAAATGGAGTTATTTAGTGTCAATAATTCTCAAGGTTAATTAATTTCAGTTATCCTTTATGAAATCTTTACTAATAAATCATTAATAAAATAAAAATTTATCATAGGTTCGATTCCTTGCTTCTCGTCAAAATCCAAAAATCTATTTTATGCAGACTAAAGTCGCTCTAATACCCAAATATGAAATACGATATGTAAGTTCGGATACCTTTTTCTGAAAAAATTGGAATTTGGGCTTCCTAAAGCTCATACACCGAAAATAGAGAGGTTCGAGTTGACGGGAATCGAACCTATATTTTAAAAATAATAAATTGTATAAACAATATACATAATATTAGGATATTACTTTAAAAAAAAACATTTTAACCGATGTTTAAGTAGAAATAACTGAGAAAAACAAATAGATGTCGATTAATTTCAAAAAATTCAATCACGCGAATCGGTAAAGAAAGCGAATTTAAACCACTTAAGAACTCCCTAGTCAATTCGTTGCAAAAGGATAGTGTTCGAAAATACAAGAATTACCCTAGACTCTTGGAAATCTTGAAAATTTATTGGCCAAAATATCAACCTCAATCGAGAATATCACATTTACTCAAGGATCACTACGAGGAAATATTCACATTCTTATTAAATACAATCTTTCCCTTTAGAAAAAGGGGTTTAAGCCTGGAAGACCCTGAGGCACCCACTCCAGTGGATTTTAAACTAGTTTACAAGTATCACTATAACGAAAAGGAGTTAAACGCAATTCAAGAAGTATTAAATGAATTAAACCTCGATACAAATGTCGAGGGTGTAATAAAAAGAATTTTCCCTTTTTCCATTAGTTCTTTCTGGCCACTCGTAGAAGAGATTTTTCAAAGACCATTCGCCTTCCAATTTTCGAACATCGACCTGGAAACGCTTCCAAACGGAGAAAAGGAAGTTATCGCGGTCATTTCTGGAAGAGAACAGCCTTTCTGGAGTAGAAAGGACAATCTTGAACTAGATGTGTATTTATAATCCAATAGGATCAAACGACCAAATCACATTTCTGAATCGATCGTGATTACAAGATTATAATAGTGTTTTCTACAAAATTCGATCAATTGTCTCCTAAGCCCAATATGATGTCAAGAACGAATGGTGGAAAATTGATGATATTGAAGAGAAAAATCCTATACCAAGGATTCGTCTTTATTTAAAATAAAAATGCAATCAGACTACATTTTAACAGTGTCTAAACAAGAAAGAAAAGTAAAATTAAATATAAGTAGCGATATTATTAGGATATTACTTTAAAAAAAAAACATTTTAACCGATGTTTAAGTAGAAATAACTGAGAAAAACAAATAGATGTCGATTAATTTCAAAAAATTCAATCACGCGAATCGGTAAAGAAAGCGAATTTAAACCACTTAAGAACTCCCTAGTCAATTCGTTGCAAAAGGATAGTGTTCGAAAATACAAGAATTACCCTAGACTCTTGGAAATCTTGAAAATTTATTGGCCAAAATATCAACCTCAATCGAGAATATCACATTTACTCAAGGATCACTACGAGGAAATATTCACATTCTTATTAAATACAATCTTTCCCTTTAGAAAAAGGGGTTTAAGCCTGGAAGACCCTGAGGCACCCACTCCAGTGGATTTTAAACTAGTTTACAAGTATCACTATAACGAAAAGGAGTTAAACGCAATTCAAGAAGTATTAAATGAATTAAACCTCGATACAAATGTCGAGGGTGTAATAAAAAGGCTTTTAATATTTTCGATTAGTTCATTTGCACCTCTCATAGAAGAGATATTCCAACGTCCGTTCGCCTTTCAATTCTCTAACATTGACCTAGAAACGCTTCCAAACGGAGAGAAGAAAGTTATCGCGGTCATTTCTGGAAGAGAACAATGACCATAATCGAAAACATAAAGTTAATATATGTTATTTTTTAGAAAGCAAATCGTATAAAAGCGCTTTTACGGTATAAAGGCGATTTTCCGCCTGATCGTAGATTACCGAATGCTTTCCATCTATGACTTCGTCTGTTGCAACAATATTTCGTCGTATGGGTAAGCAGTGCATGAAAATTGAATCAGATTTAGTAAGCTCCATTTGTTTATCATTCACACACCACGAATCCCTATATGGAAGGCGCATTTTTTTTTCATCCTTAGCATTACCGTAATGCTTTATAGAACCCCAACTTTTTGCGTATATCACATCAGCGTCTTTATAGGCTTCTTCGATATCGTTTGAGACCACAAGCGACCCTCCAGAGTTTTTTGCGTTAACTTTTGCTCGTGACATTATCTCATCGTCCAATTCGAAATTTTTGGGATGAGCCAAGGTTACATCCATTCCATACATGGAGGAAGCAAGCAATATCGAATTTGGAACGCTTAAAGGAAGCGGTTTTGGGTGATACGCCCACGATATTACTATCTTCTTGCCTTCGGTTTTTTGTTTCTTTTCTTTAATCGTGAAAATATCGGTGAGCGCTTGAAGGGGGTGAAATTGGTCGTCTTCGAAATTAATAATTGGTACAGTTGACCAACGAGCGAACTCCCGCATTATCCTGTTACCTTCCTTGTATTGCCAATCTACGGCCACCGGAAATATCCTAATACCAATAACATCATAATATCTCGAGAGCACGATTGCCGTATCTTTAACGGACTCTGAATTATATCCAACCCAGGAATCCTTGATGCTGTTAAATGTAGGATGTATTCCTAATTGATATGCGGCAATTTCCGTGGAATTTCTCGTGCGTGTTGAGGGATTATAAAAAAACATGCATAAACTTTTGCCGTCTAGAGCTTTTCGATAAGTGTTAGGATTTTCTTTCATGTCACAAGCTAATTCAAGGAGGCGATCAATGTCTTCCTTGTCCCAGTCTTGAGTGCTTATGTAATCGCGTGTTTTTTCGGTCATTGGAGGAATTTTTTTTCCATAAAAAATATATGATTGATTGATAGATTTATTTGATTGAAAAATATAAATTGGAATTGGTACTATTAGAACCTTTTTGTTTTACATCGCCTATTATAAATTACATTATTTTGTCAGGTACGACCCCAAATCGAGCGTTTCATCGCCACGTTTAACTTGAATCGTGCTTTTAACACCTTTTATCTTCCTTTCCAGCATGATAATTACATCCAAGGGTATTCTTCGAGGAAGAGCTCCTCGAGAAACGATCGAAAGCAAGTAATCTATGTTTTGTACCACATCGGGACTGATTAACTCGTTAAATATGCCCTGGTATACGGCAGGTTCCTTTTCCTTTAGAGTAATGAGGTGAGCGTAAGCTTCAGGAGCAAGCACGGCCCTTAAAATAGTTTCTGCTTTCTCGAATATGGTTATGGTTTGCTCTTGAATCGCTTGATTTCTCTTTTGGGCATCCATTAACGCTTTCATCTTTCTCATTCGGATTACATCAAGCTCGTGCTGATCCATATCCTTACCGGTATCGTTCATAACACATTACCTCTTGGTTTAGGTAATGATTCGCGAAATAATAACATTTCGGTCAAAAGACATTGAAGGCAGTTCATTCGATGGGTAAAATTACTTTTTTAATGTATTTTTTCTTTCCGATAATGTGTATATACGATTAGAATTATCGTCAAGAGGGAATTAGAAACATTTATTTCGGATACTAAATTTAAAAACATCAAGCAAGTAGTGTAATTTAATCTCGAAACTACTGTTGTCACTGCTCGAGAAATATCCCCCCATAGCTCAGTTGGTTAGAGCGCGCGGCTGTAGATAACCATCGCGCAATGAGGCGCTTGCCCGTGAACTTGCGTCAGCCGATACCGTGAGGTCCCCGGCTCAAATCCGGGTGGGGGGACTAAAATTTATTTATCCACTTATTCATTTCTTTCGTTAAAATCGCAATAAGTCGCTCGGTATTCGTTTTCATTTTCTCTTGTCAGGGTTTTTAACTTGCGAATTCTTATTGATTTTTCTTGGCTTGTAACGACATAAAAATCGTGATTTTTGTTGTAATGATCTGGAATCCCTTTCTCTTCCGTCCTTTTTTCAATAAAACGAGCGTGTGATGTAATTCTCTCGTGAATGTAGTCGTTTACGAACGATATAAATCCATCAAGTCGTTCGTCTATTATTTCCTTGAATTGTCGGTCAATTTCGTAGCCCACGCAGTTTCTTTCTGACGCCATTGCTGCCATCAAGGTCGTCCCTGTTCCAAGGAACGGATCCAAGATCGTGTCGTATTTTACCGAAAACATATTAATCAACCGATATGCCAATTCAAACGGGTAAGCCGCGCTTCTTTCTCGAGACTTGCTGTTATTCATTTTTTGGGGTGCTCCTTTTAACTCCGTCCACACATCGGAAAACCACGAGTTTCGCTCCTCCCAAAAAAAAGCGC
>JBHLMB010000230.1:0-5199 GCA_048938565.1 Promethearchaeota archaeon
TTTTTTATCAAAGGGGATATTCCTGATAAATTATTAAATTATTTTAATGAGATCTTAGGAAATATTATAAAGAGTCAGAGTGAAATTATTAATTCAAACATACTAATTCAAGAAATAAATGATGATGTTGTTTTAAAAACAAATATTAATCAAGTTAATATTGGAATTTCATCAAATAGAGATTTTTTTGATAAATTTGAAAATATAGGTAAGGATTTTGATATTATAATATATAAAGAGCCGACAACTAATGTTGGGATTATTTTATTCTATAATGAAAAACATTTTCCTAGTACTTGTTTACTCAGACGGCATTTTGGTTTTATTCCAAGTTCTAGAAAGATAAAAAACCCAAAAAAAAATAAAAATTCTCAAGAAAAAGAAACAGAACTTAAAAAAATTGTTGCAAAATTGGAATATACTCAATCTGAGAATTGCTTTTTATATCCCTCAGGAATGGCTGCCGTTTTTTCTGCTATTAATTCATTGATATATCCCGAAAAAACAAAATTCATTGCTATTGGATCCTTATATGTTGATACGATCAGAATCTTGGAAAAGCTTCCCATAATGTATGGAATGAGTAAAACCTTGTTTATCACAAACAACTATTTAGACGAATTGGAGAAGAAGATAGATTCTAATACTGCGGGAATTATCTTTGAATTTCCATCTAATCCTTTAATCAAACTCATAGAAGTAAATAAATTAGTTTCTCTTGCGCAATCTAATAATGTGAAAATAGTTTGTGATAACACTATCGCAACCCCCTATAATTTTAATCCTTTAAAATTTGGAATTGATATTATCGTACATAGCACGACCAAATTTCTGAATGGTAAAAATAACCATATAGGGGGATTACTTATAACAAATAATAAAGATATATCCAAAAGAATTTCAGATTTATCAAATATTGCTGATTTAGGCATGGATGATGCTGAAATTAATGTATTATTGAAAAACATCAAAAATTTTAGTAAAAGGATGGAAAAAATAAACTCGAACTCATTTAAAATTGCCCAATTTCTCAGGAATCATAAGGCTATTGATAAAGTTTATTATCCAATGCTTAAAACTAGTCCTGATTATAGGTTAGCAAAAGAATATCTAAAAGGAGGAAGTGGGCTCATAAGTTTCACATTAAAAACATCTACTTCGGAAAACGCTGCTTTATTTTACGATAATTTAAAACAACCCATACTTAAAGGTCCAAGCTTAGGATCAGAAAAAACTTTGTTAAGTCCTTATGTTGTTATGGCTCATTATAATGATGATAAAAATCATTTAAAAAAACAGGGTCTTGATTTCTATCTGATGAGAATTTCAGTTGGTATCGAAAAAACAGAGAAGATAATAAAATCTTTGAAATACGCGTTAGAGTTCGTGAAATAATACGGATTTCATTCTTTTTTAACCACCAGCAATAGCAGGAATAAAAGATATTGTATCACCCCCTTTAAGAGTGATATCTATTAAATTACTTGAATGGACTCTTTCTCCGTTAATAACTATTATAACGTTGTTAAATATTTTGCCTGATTTATCCACTATCATTTCAGTAAATTCCCTTCCGATATTATCATCTAACTTTGATATTAAATCTTTTAGCGTTATTTCATTTTCAATAGAGAGCGTTATTTCATTTAATCCTGTTATATCTACCATAAGAGAGATAAATTCGACCTTAATTTGAGACATTATAACTCATTTGATTTTTTTTTTCTTATCAAAATTAAGGTTTGAACATATTTATGTATTATTATGTCCATTTTATTCATAAGAAATGGAAATTATTATTATTAATACGTACATTAAAATCATTATTAATAAATTATAAATTGTTATTTATATGACTGCTGATAAAAATTTGGAATTAAATATAGGGCATCTCTCAACCGTGTACCATACCAATTTTTTATTATGTAAAAATAAGGAGTTCGAAAAAGAACTTGGAGGAAATATTAATTGGAGGTTATATGGAACAGGTCCCGAAATGATAAATGCCTTCAGAAAGGGAAGGCTTGATATAGGCTATTTAGGGTTACCTCCTGCACTTATAGGTATTGATAACGGCATTAAAATTAAATGCGTTGCGGGAGGTCATATTGAAGGTACTATAATGATAGCAAAGTCTAATTACAAAACTATATTCGAATGTAATAAGAGAGTTTCTAAAACGCTCAGTCAATTCAGGAGAAAATCCATTGGTACTCCGAGTAAAGGATCAATACATGATGTAATTTTAAATTATTATTTAGATAAATACAAGCTAACTAATCATGTGAATGTCGTTCATTACGATCAACCTGAATTAATTGCTATTGACATAAGAAAAGGTCTTTTAGAGGCAGCAGTAGGTACACCAGCACTGGCAGTTTTTTGTTCAACAATTTTTATGTCTCATACTATCATTCCCCCAAATAAACTATGGCGATACAATCCAAGCTATGGTATCTTTTTTCGAGAAGAAATCATCGAAAAAAAACCAGAGATTTTGGAAAAGTTCCTTAGCTACCATAAAAAAGCAACCACATTAATAAGGACAGATCCAATGAAAGCCGCAGAACAAATAGCAGGCACATCTAACTTCTTAAATACTAATTATGTTAAATCCATTTTAGAAATATCTCCAAGATATTGCATATCACTTTCTAAACCTATGATCAAGTCAACAATAAAATTTGCTGAAAATCTGCAAAAATTGAAATACATCAAAAAAAAGCTAAATATTAGTGAGATTTTTCACTTTGATCAAGTCAACTATATTCATCCTGAAAAAGATCATTATTAACTTATCGAATTTGGATTAAAATGATACTGAAAGAATTGAAAAGAAGAAATAAATAATTTTTCTTTATCGGGAGAAAACATTAAGAATAAGAGACAAATTTCAGAATTTTTGCAGCAACCATTATAAGAAAAATCATTTATGGAGGAATGTTTAACTATTTTTTATTTATGCTTATAAATTTGAATGCAAATTTTACATAGAAATTAAAAAGTAATTATTTTACTATAAACATATGAATTTGAGTGAGAGTCAAATTGAACGCTACTCGCGACAGATTGTTTTAAAAGAAGTAGGGGGCTTGGGTCAAGAAAAATTACTTAGGTCAAGAATTGCGGTAATAGGGTGTGGAGGATTAGGCTCTCCAGTGCTTTACTATTTGGCAGCCGCAGGTATAGGAAATCTTATAATTGTGGATTTTGATGAAGTGGATCTATCAAATTTACAAAGGCAGATCCTTCATTTTACTTCAGATATTCAAAAAAAAAAAACCTTAAGCGCTTCTGAGAAAATATCAAGATTAAATCCAGATGTAAAAATTCAAAGTATTAACGAAAAGCTATTACCTTCGAACGCTATAGAATTATTAAAAGGTTGTGATTTTGTAATTGATGGTTCTGACAATCTACAAACAAAAATGATAATAAACGATGCTTGCGTGCATCTTGGTATTCCATTTACAATCGCTGGCGTTCTAAGATTTAATGGTCAAGTTATAACCGTCATTCCTCAGGAAAAAACAGCTTGCTATAGATGTATTTTTGGTGACACTTCTCATGGCGCACCTTCGATGTCCTGCTCTCAAGCGGGCGTGATAGGCTTGATCCCAGGAATAATTGGATCAATTCAAGCAAATGAAGCAATAAAACATATATTAAAAATAGGAGATTTAATATCTAATAGAATTTTAATGGTAGATCTATTGAACTACCATTTTAGTTTCATTAAAGTTATAAGAGATGAAAATTGCATGGCTTGTGGAGATAATGGACAAGACCTCTTAAAATCTTATGATTATAACATAAGGGATGTTTGTTATGAAAGATGAAGTCAATATTAGAACACTTGATATTCGCGGTAAAATATGCCCAATGACATTTGTATATACTAAATTAAGCTTAGAAAAAATGGAAAAGGGCGAAATTTTAGAAGTAATTTTGGATTTTCCCGCTGCAGTTGAAAACATACCCTCAAGTTGCAAGAGGCAAAATTTGGGGGAGGTCCTTGAAATAAAGGAGATTAAGGCCGATAGAAAAACTTGGTGTTTGGTAATTAGAAAAATATAGGTGAGAACATTTTTAGACGCAGAAATTCATAAGAAGAAGACAATTCGTGGTCTTGGATTGGTTTCAGGAGGTTTAGACAGCTTAATTGCTTGTTTCCTTATGAAACAACAAGGAATTCAAGTTGTTGGGATTAATTTTTCTTCTCCTTTTTGCCTATGTAGTAAGATGTATAAAAATTCTGAATGTGGTATAAGTATTTTTCAAAATAAGCTTAATATTAAAGTCGTGTCCATTCCTAAAGACGACGATTACTTGGAAATAGTTCGTAACCCAAAATATGGGTATGGAAAAAACATAAATCCTTGTGTTGATTGCCGAATTTACATTTTAAAGAAAGCAAAACGATTTGCTGAAGAGAATGGATTTGATTTTATCTTTACTGGTGAAGTCATGAATCAGAGACTAAAATCTCAATTTTTTAAATCGCTGAAAGCCATTGAGAGAGAATCTGAACTGAAAGGATTGCTTTTAAGACCTCTTTCTGCCCATTTGCTTGAACCAACAATAATGGAAAAGAAAGGTTTTATTGATCGTACCAAACTTCTTGGAATAAAGGGAAGGAGTAGAAAAACACAATTAGATATAGCTAAAAAGTACAATTTGTTGGATAATTATCACGCATGTGGAGGCTGCTTATTAACTGATGTAAAATTTTCAAATCGAATGAGGGATTATTTTAAATTCAATAAAACTACGAAAATGGAAGATATTATCTTTCTAAAATACGGTAGGCATTTCAGATACAAGGGATCAAAAATAATTGTAGGGAGAAATGAATTTGAAAACAATGTATTATCAAACATAAAAAAAAATAATGATATTTCTATGGAGGTTGAAAATTATCCAGGACCAATAACCCTTGTTCAGGGGGAAATATCAGAAGACATATTGAGATTTGCAGCAAGACTTACAATGCATTATTCTGATTTTAAAGGAAAAGTTTGTAAAATAAAATATTCTAATCATCACAATCTTATAAGCGAATTATTAGTCAAAAACGATGGTGAACTATCAGTAGAAAAATACCTATTATAATCACCTATTGATTATTAATTAATCACAGGGGAGAGAACTTGAAAAATATATTTGAAGAACTTTTTATGTCATTGAAACTGAAATATA